>CBDUVK010000535.1:0-1507 GCA_965370645.1 uncultured bacterium | reverse complement strand
GTTGTAGTACAAAAAAGATTATCGTACCCCCGGTTACTGAAACGCCAACCAATACTTACCACGAAGGAAAATTTGTCTGGCACGATTTACTGACGGACAAAGTGCCGGAAGTAAAAAAGTTTTATGGTGAACTTTTTGACTGGGAATTTGAAGGTGATGATGATCCCAAAGCAAAATATACCTTAATCAAACATCAGGGAAAGCCCATCGGTGGTATTGTTTATACAGATTTAAAAGAGGATTTGAATGAATCCCAGTGGCTCAGTTATCTGTCAGTTTCTGATGTGGAAGCAACTGTTAAATATGTTGAGGATCATGGAGGGACGGTTCACCGTAAGGCGTGGAATTTGAAAGATCGCGGACGGGTTGCTGTGGTCGCAGATGCACAAGAGGCTCTATTCGTGCTTATTCATGCCGATGGGGGTGATCCGCCAGATCAGGAACCGGAAATCAATGTATGGTTGTGGAATGAGCTGTTCGCAAGCGATGACGAAACCGCATTGAAATTCTATGAAGGATTGGCAGGTTATACTCATGAAAGCCAGACGGTGAGGGATACCGCAACCTATCATATTTTGAAAAAAGGGGAGAAATCCCGTGCCGGAATAGTTCTAAATCCCTTCGAAGGTGTTCGTCCGAACTGGCTACCCTATGTACGTGTGAAAGATCCGGCAGCATTAACGGAAAAAGTGGAGAGTTTAGGTGGGAAAGTCTTCCTGGCTCCCCGGGAAGATATTCGTAAAGGCAGCGTGGGTCTTATCATCGATCCATCCGGCGCGGCAGTGGCTATTCAAAGATGGCCGTTTTAAATTGAAATACCTGGAGACAAAGAAGATGAAGAACTTAAGATTTATTTTAATATCATTTATTTCAATATGTACATTGTTCATTCTATCCAACTGTGGTGGACCTGGCACCGTTAGTGTGGGAGTAGGTGTTGGTGTAGGTGGTCCATGGGGAGGTGGTCCCTATGGTTATCCCGGTGGCACGGTATGGGTAGGACGCCCAATTGGTCCACCGGTATACTATCACCTGGATCCACCGAGAGAAGAGGGCCGCGAATGGGTTGAACATCGTCCGGAAGAGATTTCTCTGGATAAAAACTGAAGTTTAAATCTATTTATCTATAGCAGTTGGCTTTAACCAACTGATTAAAAATACTCCAGATGTTTTTGGCCTTAGCATTATTAGATTTTAACACAATTCATAATCCTTTCTCTTATGTGGCTAAAGCCAATTATTTTAGCTCATCTCTTAGTCAGTCAGCTAAAGCTGACTGCTATAGATATTGAATTATGGATTAATCATTTTTGCTAATCTTTTGATGAGTTGCCAGTAGAAGCTTCATGAAAATAAATCGTACAGCTCTTCATCTATTCCAGTTGGCTTTAGCCAACTGATTAAAAAATGCTCCGGATCGCATTGGCTTTAGCCACATTTATTCAGCTTGTTTAACAATTCAGTGATTACTCCTGAATGTGTTCCCAGCCATATTTTTTCCTAAACT
>CBDUVK010000534.1:0-1507 GCA_965370645.1 uncultured bacterium | reverse complement strand
TCCCAACAGTGAGCATTACCCTGCGTGAATAGGTATAAATTCCAGCAGATATGGCAATCCCCCCCAGCAGGAAAAGTTGCTGAGTTCCGCTCAGATTCCAAATCTGAGCAATATTAATATCTTTAAAAGGATTGGCAGGAGCGAATACTCCCATGACATTGGCAATGTTATTGGCACCCAAACTATAGGCCCCAAAAGCCCCGATCAGTATCAGACCCACACGGGTGATGATATCTACTTCCAATAGATGAATATGAATCCTCTTCATCATGATTGCTAAAATTTTGGTAAGTATATAAGCGATGAGAGCAGCTATGATAGGACTGAATATCCAGGCTGATATAATTTCACTCAATACCTTAAAATCTGTTGGTGAAGATGTAAACCAATTCCAGCCAAGGATTCCCCCGATTATTGCCTGACTTGTCGAAACGGGCAATTTGGCACGAGTCATCCAGGTTACTGTCAACCCGGATGCGAGCGCGACAGTGAAGGACCCTCCCAGGGCATTTACCGCTCCGAGTTGACCCAGAGTTTCCGTGGTTCCTGCTCCTGAGAACACAGCGCCTAATATGACAAAGATACTGGCAATAAGCGCTGCGATTTTAAATTTGACCATGCGGGTACTGACTGCGGTGCCAAATATATTTGCCGCATCATTGGCACCCAAGGACCAACCCAAAAATATCCCGCTTAATAGAAAAAACCAGATCATAATAAATGAATCACTCTCTATTCATAACGTTTTGCAACTGCGATGGCTAATCGATCACACACATCTTCTGCTTCATCCGCAATTAGTTCTATATGGTGGGCGAAAATGCGCATATGGGCTTTCCAACTCAATTCCGCATCAGTATCAAAGATGATTCTTTTAACTTTTTCTGCAATTTTATCCGATTCCTTTTCATAGAAAAGAGCTTTATTAATAAAATCTCTTACTGCCAGCAGGTCTCTGAAATACGTTCTTACGGCTTTAACCATATTTTCCGTTGCAGAGGACGAAGCCTGAGCCAGGTCGATAAAAAGAGGTTTCAATTGTTCCGGGATATCGGGATTTTCAATAGAGAAATTAAGGAGTGTTTTGGCCATCCTGTTAAGCACAGCATCTGTATTTTCCATTAATCCCAGCACATCCCCCCTTGATTCAGGTATGAGGGTGTGAGTATACAGCTTGTTTTCAATATCCCGTCGCAAAGAGTCACCTTTGCTTTCCATGGTTCGTAAATCCTTGTAGCGAACCTCAAATTCATCCAACCGGTTTTCAAAATATAATTTTATTCCCTGCAGAAAAAGTAATGCCCCCCGGTCCACGATATCAAGATAGTCATCAATTTGTGTTTCAAGTTCTTTGGTTTTTCTGAAAAGTACTTTCATATTACCACCGTTTTGGACTATGATTGGATACGATCTTCTAGATTTATTTTACTTATAAAATACAATTTTTTTTTATGATAGTCAAATCAATGATCTCTAAATCTATAAAATATAGAATCTTATCCATATT
>CBDUVK010000533.1:0-1520 GCA_965370645.1 uncultured bacterium | reverse complement strand
CCCGGGAATCCAATCCCAAAATTGGTCGGCCGTCTGAGCGGATATTTCCGATTTTTTCCAGGGCCGACTGAAGTTTTTCCACAGCCTCAAAAGTGGGGACATAAACCATATTATGAATTTTTCGCACGCTATCATTTTTCTTGTAAATAGTACTGATTTCACCTGCCAGCATAAACCGAACGGTACCCTGACAGGCGTCAGGAACTTCTCTTTGCATAACATTGGTAAATTCATCTTTGAGCCGGAACAATCCCTCTTCTGCTGGTTCCAGTTTTTCCTTCATTTCTTGCAGCCAGCCGGGATGGGTGATATCCCCGCTGCCAACCACTTGCACCCCTTTTAGTTGTGCCCATTTTGTCAGGTGTTCGAAATTTAAATCCTTACTGGTGGCTCGTGAAAAATGGGAATGTATGTGAATATCGGCGATAAATTTCATGGGATAAGGCTGTTTTTGATTATACAGAAGATAGTTATGCTGGTTTGATATTGCAATTAAAATATCGACCTTTATGTCATGCTGTAAGCATCTTCCAACGTGCAGAGAATATCTCTACACGCAGGAAGATTCCTACTGAATGACAGGGACATGAGCCTTTACATCTGAATATTCTTCAGGACCTCTTTGACCATGACTTTGCGAAATTTTCCTGGCACATGAAATTCAGGTTCATGACCTGATTTTTCGAACCAGATCATCGTTTTACCTTTTGGAGCAGATAGGTGCTGGTAATACTTTTCTACCAGTTCCCCCGGGGTAAAATAATCATAGCGTCCATGTAGAAAATATACCGGTATTTCGATTTCGGGTATCTGTTCAAACAAATTGTATTGGTAATATTTTTCGTTCCATAAATGCCGGGAGGAGTAAAATGGGTCAATCCCCATCATGAGTACATCCCATAAGGAATATTCCGGAGTGGACAATAAATGCGCCCTGTAATCGGGACGATGGCGGTTGAATTTTTCCCTCATAAATAATTCGTCATATTTTGTAAGCCATTTTCGCTGGCGAGTAGCTTTCTCAGAATTGTATGGTGGATTACCGATGGATTTCAGTTCTTCAATTTCAGCAGTATCTCCATATCTTTGTGCTAGTTGCAGTGTATATTTATAGGATAAGCTATCATTAAGCAAAGGGTGTACCAGTTGACCAATTCCCACAAATGCATGGAACAGCTCTGAATAGTGTCTGACAGTTAGCAGACCTATGAGACTGCCCCAGGAACGCCCGACGAGGAATATCTTTGCTACATTATATCGATCTTTTAAAATTTTGGCCAGCTCATAGGTATCGGAAATAAATTGCTCAATGGTCATCGATTCCTTAGGGATGGAAAAGCTGAACGATTTCCCGGTCCCTCTTTGTTCCCAGTAGACCATTACAAAATTCTCTTCTAAACCTGTGTAAAAGCCTATTCTCCGTGCATAGGAAAATAATGGGGCACCCGGACCGCCATGGAGGAATAACAAAACAGGATTTGATTGATCCCATCCGCGGATGAGAATCCACTGCTCAACAC
>CBDUVK010000532.1:0-1530 GCA_965370645.1 uncultured bacterium | reverse complement strand
ATCATCTCTGGATTGGAAGCGATGCATCAGGTCTTTATCAATTGAAAGACCGGATGATTGACAATATTACCAGGAAGAATGGATTACCAGGCCGGGCAGTGAATACAGTCTTACAGGACCAACAGGGTAATTTCTGGATTGGAATGATGAAAGGTGGCCTTTCTTGCATGAGGAAAAATAAAGTTTCCATGTCCCTGGGTGCAGCGGACGGACTCATAGGTAACCGGGTGACCACGCTTCATGAGGATTCCCGTGGAAATTTGTGGATTGGTACCGCGGATGGAGGCCTGAACATTTTACGAGGAAATACATTAGAACATCTGTCTCAACGTGAGGGTTTAACATCCAATACAATCACCAGCATCCTTGAAGACCGGTTTGGAAATATCTGGATTGGTACAGATCATGGATTGAATCAGCTTGCAAATGATAAAATTGTCCGAATCGTCTCCACCACACTCCCCACTCATCATATCCGGACTCTAAAACCGAGAAAAGAGGGAGGGTTTTTTATCGGGACCAAAGCAGGATTGGTGACATACAATAGCTCTCGCGGAACAACGGAAGTCCACAGCCGTTTGAATGAGCTGGATATTCTTTCAATTCACCAGGACCAGATGGATAATCTCTGGTTGGGGACCAATGGAAACGGCCTTTATTGCCAGATTGAAGATGAATTATTATCATGGACAACACATGAGGGTTTACCGGATAATCACATATTCAGTATTACTGAAGATGACTCCGGAGATTTGTGGATGAGTTCTTACAGGGGTGTGTTCAGGGTGACTCGCGAAGAACTATTCAAGGTTTCTCGGTCCAAAATTCCATTTCTTATCTGCGATATATTCGATGAAAGTGAGGGCATGGTAAGCAGCCGATGTAGTGTTATTGGCAAACCTGCGGTATGGAAATCCTTTTCCGGACAAATTTACTTTGCGACAGCAGCCGGGATCTCAATCTTTGATCCAAAAAACTTTATTCGCGAGCCCAGGAAACTTCCACTTTATATAGAAGCTGTAATAGCTGATGGGCATTCTGTGTCTTTGGGAGAATCAACCGTTCTTTCCTATCCATTAAATCAGCTGAATATATCATTTTCTTTTCTGAACTACACATCTCCCGGCAAAACCCGGTTTTATTATAAATTAGAAGGTCATGATTCTTCCTGGTTACAATTGTCCCCCCCACTTTCCCCGGATATTACTTATCTCGATCTGATTCCGGGACATTACAATTTTCATATCACCGCCATCAGCCATACTGGTAGTGTAGGGGAGGCAACAATGGCTTTTAGAATCATCGCACCTTTTTATCGTAGTACCCTTTTCCGGATTTTGTTCATTGCAATAATTCTCGCGGGAGCAGGAGTTGCGTATTACACCATATACCAGCACAAAATCCGCAGACGGGGGGGGAAATATAAGACCTCTTCGCTGGATCCTCAAAAAGCCGACGAAGTGATCCCTCAGTTATTACGATTAATGGAGGAGGAAAAATTATATTTAAATGCGAATTTAAATCTTAAAA
>CBDUVK010000531.1:0-1542 GCA_965370645.1 uncultured bacterium | reverse complement strand
GGTTTACAGTTTTACACGCCGGTCTTCCATTGATTTTGATTTTCAATACTGGGAAAAAGATTATGACGCCGGCACCTCGGATTATTCTGCAAATCAGGCCAAGCTTATTTTTAGAAAACAATTAAGAATTTTTGAAATTTCAGCGGGTGCGGGGTATCAAAACAGAAGTTTTGATGAGAGCGGCCTCGACGATATAGACGTATTCACCTATAATCTTAATCTTGATGGCCAAGGCACGCTTGCGAACCGGAGAACCTATATTGCACTGAATGTTGAACAGAATTTCAACGATCAATCTATCGGGAATTATTATTATACCGCCACCCGTTTTATTTTAAGAGGGGGACATGAGTTCTCGAGCAAGCTTTCAGGGGATGCCCAAGCTTCTTATATGATTGCGGATTACGAAACAACCCGCAGAAATGATGATATCTACGAATTTTCCGGAAGCATCGGGTATAAGCTTGCCAGGTGGCTGACTTTTTCTGTTACCGGCGGCATTGAGAAACGGGATTCGAACATTTCAGGTCTGGATTATGATAATACCTATTTTATTGCAAATCTGGAATTCGCTTATAATTTAGGCAGAAGATAACTTGTGTTTGCAATTATTGCATATTTTGATTGTGTGACGGATGAATTGCTCTCAAAGCTTAAAATTAATTTCTATTACCACATTACTCATCCCATTATACCTCTTGGTATGCTGTGAGCCGTTGCAGGCTCAAGGCGCGGTTTATCGAATCGGCCCGCGCGATGTCTTGACTCTGGTCATATACGCAGGCGGCGAAAAACAACAGGTAACCCATCTGACCGTATCTTCTCAGGGCATGATAAATGTCCCGTTTATCGGTTCTGTCAGGGCAGAAGGCTTGACCATCTCCCAACTTGAGGCGTTGGTTGCAAAGCCTTTGGCTACTGATTTTTTTGTCGATCCTGAAATAAATATTGTTATCAAAGAATACCACAGCCTCCAATACTATATCTCCGGCGCGGTAGGTTCCCCGGGATTATACGAAATGAAATCCAAGGCCACTTTAATGGAACTTATTGCCAAAGCCGGCGGGGTATCCTCAAACCGTGGCAATATCGCCTATATATTACACCAGTCAATGAATCACGTGTCGCCGGAAAAAAAGAATCATAGTCTTTTTTCCAACAAAGATCCTGTAAAAATTAATCTTACAAAACTGTTGGATAAAGGCGATATGAGCCAAAACATCGTGCTGCAGTCAGGGGATGTGGTGTATATTCCGCTTCAAGCATCTCTGAATTTGTCTGAATCAAAAATCTATGTTGAAGGGGAAGTGAAAGATCCGGGAGTTTATGACTATCAGGAAGGGCTGACTGCCCTTAATGCCTGTATAATGGCCGGCGGATTCAGCAAATTTGCCGCACCCAACCGCACGCGGATTATCAGACAAAATGGGAAACAGCAAATAATCATTAAGATAAATCTCAATGACGTGAAAAAGGGAAAAATTCTGGACGCCGAAATAAAACCCGGAGACAGAATCCATATCCCTGAAACCTGGTTATAAT
>CBDUVK010000530.1:0-1543 GCA_965370645.1 uncultured bacterium | reverse complement strand
ATCCAGTATAACCAGATCAGCAGCATAACCGGGAAGCAGACGTCCCAGCCAGGATTCGGCTCCCACCGCGTAGGCTGAACCAGCCGTATATGCATATACCGCTTCTCCAACAGTTAAACACTGTTCCGGATACCATCCTCCTTCCGGATTTCCCAGGGTATCCTGACGTGTCACCGCAGCGTATATACCTATGAGAGGATCCAACGGTTCCACCGGCCAATCGGTGCCAAAAGCCAGCGGTATCCCGTGATCCAGCATCGATCGCCAGCTATAAGTATATTGGGCGCGATCACCGATGCGATTTTCCACCCATTTCATATCCGATATGCAATGAGTGGGCTGCATCGATGCAATAACTCCCAATTGTGCAAAGCGCTTAATATCATCGGGTTGAACAAACTGGGCATGTTCAATCCGCAAACGATTTTCAGAATCAGGTTTGTCTTCAATCAGCTCCTCGTATAAATCAAGAACCATACTGTTCCCGGCATCGCCAATGGCATGAACACCGATGTACCAGTTCCCTTTGTATGCGGTTCTCAGTTGAGTTAATAATGTTTCTCTGGAATGTTGTGGTAATCCTACATTTGTGGGATCGTCCCGGTAAGGTTGATGCAGATAAGCAGAACGGGACCCCATGGAGCCATCCACAAAAAATTTGGTCAATCGGGAGTTTAAAAATTTATGATCTACTGAAAATTCGTTAAACCGGTTTCTCAAAGAATCTAAATTCTGATCACCATAAATCCAAAAATTAACCCTCAATGTTAATTCATCCTGTTTGAATAATTGGGCATAATTTTCGAATATTTGTGCATCAGAGTTATCCGTTACACTGGTAATTCCAAGGGAATTGGAATATTGAATTGCCTGTTGTAAAACACGGGTACGGACTTCAGATGAGGGCAATGACAGGATGTTATCCAGAGTGTCATAGGCGGTGTCAACCAAAATTCCGGTCGGCTTGCCGGTTTTTGCATCTTTTAGGATTTTACCCCCAAGAGGATCGGGTGTTGTCTGATTATAATTGAGTAAATCCAGGACTTTTTGATTGACCCAGGCCGCATGTCCATCAATCCGTTTCAGATATACGAAATGTTCAGAGGTCAGTTCGTCAAGGTCGTCATGACCGGGAAGTTTCTTCCCTTCCCACAGTTCATGGTCCCAACCCCGTCCGATAATCCACTCCCCTGCTTTCTGAAGAGCAGCTGCCTCAGCAATTTTTTGGAGCGCCTCAGATTTTGATTTCGATCCAATCAAATTGACTTGTACCGCCAGGTAGGCACCACTCCAGAAATGAAGGTGGGCATCATGGAAACCCGGTATCACTGTTTTTCCCCGGAGATCAATAATCCGGGTATTTTTCGTTTTATGCGCCAGAACCTCTTCATCATTACCGGAAGCGCTAATCATTCCTTTGGAAATGGCCAGAGCACTCACAAATTGACCTTCATCCCGGGAAGTAAATATTTTTCCATTGATTAATATAGTCGATTGAGAATATTGCTTTGAACAACCGGCAAAGAGTACTAAGCAAGTAAGT
>CBDUVK010000529.1:0-1562 GCA_965370645.1 uncultured bacterium | reverse complement strand
GATGAAGATCTGCAGGAGTATGTCCCGGATCCGCAAGGTGATTATTTGCTGGTTATTCTACCCACCGGAAAGTTTGAATCGGTGACCAACCTGAGTGCCAGTTGGCAATTTAGATTCCGGCCGCGAGACAATTCCAAGAGTTCATCTGCTTTATCAAAAACGTTTAAAAGCATATCTTTTTTCTCTCGCCTCAAGGTTGATGAACTCAGCCGGGAGCCGGACATCTGGCAAATCTATTTATTAAATTTCCAGAAATTTCATAATAAGGTTTTAACTTTGCGCGGGACTTACAGTATAGATCAGGATATCTATTTCTTCGATAGAAATCCAAAATTCGGAATTACTTTGCGCAGTCGTTACCGCGACGATCTCTCGAATGAATTTGTGGATATTGGTTTCAATGAAACCAGAACGAATTGGGATCGATCGATTAGTTGGCGTCAAAGTATCTTTGCCAAGAAATTATCCCAGGAGCTTGAATACCAGAGTAATTCGGTCTTGCGGAGCGTGGCTAGCATCCCTTCACGAAGCAGGGACATCTTGGGAAATATAATTGGGTATATCCTGAACTATCGACCCATATATGCCTGGCAAATCCAAACCCGTTTTGAAGTGGGTTTTCAGGAGGATAAAGCGCCTTTAAATCAATTGCAAGTCCGTTATTTTGAATTTCGCCCCCAATTAAATTATGCTATCGCAGGCAGGGCCAGAGCGCAGGCAAATCTTAGATTGCTGGAAGTGAAAGTTCTCAATAATCCTTTTAATCAGCCCTTACCATTTGAGATGGCGAAAGGAAAAAGAGCGGGTATCTCGTATCTCTGGAACGTCCGCTTCGAATATTTTATTACCGGAAATATTACCACTACCTTTAATTTCTCGGGGAGGCGGGACTCGGGTGCACTCAGAACCATATATTTGGGACAGGCAGAAGTAAGAGCGTTCTTTTAGTGAAGGAGCAGATAGAGTGGCAGTGAGTAGATCACAGAAACTAACAATTTTAACCGGAATTTTATTCTTCTTTCTGGTCGTACCGCCTTATGTTTGGGGAGAAGAAGAGCTGGCACTGGAAAAAATCAATGTTACCTATTCGAGATCCCTTAAAATAAATGTAGATCCACCTCTCCAAAAATATCGAAACAGGAAAATTGATGACATTACGACTCAAACTATTTTTCAGGAACTACTGCAACAATTAAATGCAAATGGGTATTATCTTGCCACCTTGGATTCATCCAGCATTGAACCGGCCGGCAGGAAAGGTCTCGGAATATTACATCTGTTTTTATCTCCCGGTCCTCAATTTATTCTGGTCGGCGTGAACTGGGATTTATCAGATACTCTTAAAAGCGATTTTCAGGAAAAAATTCTTGAGAAAGTCCAATATTTCTTTCATAAACCATACACGGACCAATTACAAAAAGAACTCCTGAAGTCAGTGATTCAAATTTTTGAGAACTCAGTATATCCACTGTGTAAAATAAAAACAGCAGGTTTCCAATTAGATTCGGTCAAGAGTGAACAATTGAGTTTCTGGTTGGAACTCAAGATTGAGGAAGGCCCCC
>CBDUVK010000528.1:0-1563 GCA_965370645.1 uncultured bacterium | reverse complement strand
GATGAAATTTGTGGATAAGGCTGGCAAACCGGTAAGCGGTATTAATTATAAAGTTGACGATCCGGAGAATAAAGAGTCAGAAGGAATTTTGCGGCCGGATGGTACTATCAAACGGGATGCCACCAAGGAGGGGCAGGCAAAGGTGATCCTGATGAATGTGATCAATGCCAAATGGTCTAAGGAAAAAGCGGAGGTGGGTGAAAAGGTGAAATTGAGTGCGGATGTGGAAGGCTTTGATGACGGGACCAAAGCCACGGTCCAAATCTATAAGCGGGATATCAGCGGTCCTGATGTGGTTTTTGATACCATCGAAACAGAAGTCAATAGTAATAAAATAGAATGGGAGTGGGAGTATAAAATACCCGAGATATCGGAAGAGGAAGTGATAGAGCAAGGTGAACCAACCAGTTTTTCGGCTCCCGAATATTATTTCGAAGCATTAATTGAAAATTGTAAGTCCCGTTCAGGATTGCTCGGTTTGAAAGACTGGATAGAAATAAAATTAAAAGATAATGATGGTAATGCCATTGGTAATAAAAAGTATAAACTTTTCCTTCCCAATGGCGAGATTAGGGAGGGTAAACTTGACTCTAATGGCTATGCTAAAGTTGAAGATATTCCTCCAGGTAAAGTTCAGATAAAGGTTGACCCCAGAGAATAATTAATCTCCTTATTATAAGAGGTGTTTGTGGGCAATACTCTTGAACAGAAAGTCATTTTTCGGGAAATTTTGGGAAAATCATCTACATTTTCCAATCATACCTGCGAAATTTTCCTGAAAAAGATCGAAGTTCACATCCTGGAGATGGAAGACGTTCTTTTCCATCATAACAGTGCTGTGATGATGCCGGAAAATCCGGCTGGCGAATCATCACAAGATGGTACCGAAGATGATGCCACAGATCCTGCTGATGCGACTATTAGAGAAGGGCAAGAGCAGGTATCTGGTGTAAAGGCACTGGCCCTGGTTTTTAGACAGTTTGAATTTGATCCGACCAATAAAATTGTAATTGCTGGCCACACAGATACTTCGGGTGAAGCAAAATATAATTTTAATCTATCAGATTTACGGGCTCAAAGTGTTTTATTTCTTCTGACAGGAGAGCGGGAAAAATGGGCGGAAAATTCATATGCGAAACAAAAAGTTGAGGATTATCAGCAAATATTAAAATATATCTTTGCTAGTCGTCGCTGGCCGTGTGATCCGGGAGACATCGATGATGACTGGGGCACCAATACCCGGCAGGCTACTGAGAGTTTTATCCGGCATTATAACATGGAATATGCGGATAAGCAAAATCCTCCCTTACCTCATCTTTCAGACCATTTAGTGACCATAATTCAGCGAGACGGTGCAAAGCGCTGGCCGAAAGAATTGTGGGAAGCAGTCTTCGATCTCTAGAGTGAAGATTTAGCGAAAGTATTACTGGAGGATCGGGTAAAGCTAGACGCAAGAAGGACCAATTTACTGGAAGATGATGAAAAATGGGTAGATCCGGAAAAGAAATTTGTGGGATGCGGAGAATCATTCCCGATTGATGATTCGGAGAAAGATAATTACCG
>CBDUVK010000527.1:0-1568 GCA_965370645.1 uncultured bacterium | reverse complement strand
CACCTTTCCCAAAAAAACCGTTCCAGTAGACAATATCATCAACTAATCCATTGCCATCATCGTCAAGATCATTGCGAAGTTCATTTGGATTAATCCAGCCATCCGGTTTATCGGGCCAAAAATTGGGCCATGTTAAAGGATCGTCACTCATTGCCGGTTCCGTACCTGCTGAATTGAAGTAACCAGGAACCGGGGCCCACCCCCAGAGCTCATCCTGGGGACCTTTATCTACAAATTCGCGATACTGGGTTTCCATGGGGTATATTACTCTTCCATTATTGTCCACCGCCCTGGCCTGGACAATTAACGCGACACCATCGACATATTGATGTCCAGTCCCTTTCGGCCATTCACCTGAAGGGGAATCCGGCCAGTGGGCAATTTCACCCCAGTTAATAAATAATGTGCGAACTAAATTTCCGTCCATTGTTCCGGTGCGTTTTAAAGTTAGATCACCCACATTAGGATCGGGGATACGCTGTGCATATAAAACGTTCACAAAGACCAAGAAGAAAATCAAAACAATAGAAAATAGTCTACGCATAATATCACCCTGAAAATTAGAACTGCAATTCAAAGCCTAACTGTATTCGACGCGGTACTGAATAATAATCCGGTCGAATAAAGTAGGAATCGAGAGAGTTTAAACCACGAGGATGAAGACCACCTACATACAATGGTGCAAGTGTGTAGCCTGATCTTCCGGTATCAGTAAAAATATCGACCTCATTCAATCTGTCGAACAGATTAAATACCCTGATAAAAAATTGGTATCTTAATCCCAGCCACCCAAAATTTTTGTACATCAAAAGATCAACCGTGAAAAGCATCGGACGCCTGGCGCTATTTTCAAAAGAGGTTTGAATGTTCTGAAAAGTGGGAGTATATGGCAACCCGGTTCCATATCTTCCAATAATACTCACTGTGTAGTTCCCGGGATAACCTAAAGTGAGGGTAGCATTCACCTGATGACGTCGATCCCAATTGAGAGGTACAAACTGTTTTTCTGTTTCAGTTGGCGGATCAGTTCTCGCGTCCAGGAAAGCTGTGTTTGGATCGGAGGCATTACCCCGCGCAACCTGATAAGTATAATCAACATTTGCACCTATGCCGGACGAATGGCGTTTATGAAATTCAAATGTCAATCCGCGAACATAAGCGTAGTCCCGGACGATATATCGACCATATTTATCACCCTGGATGGTCTCGAGAACCTCCGTGCCTAATAAATTACGAATATCCTTATAATAAGCGATGACAGACAGACCATATTCAAGTCCCAATTGCTGTTGTAATCCCAATTCATATATAACGGTTTCCTGAGGCTTTAATTCGGCATTTCCTATCGTATTCAATTGCGATTGCGGGGGTGGAGAGGGGGTACTTTGTAAAGGAAATATATTAAATTCCGGATTGGTATAAAGATATTGAAAATTGGGTATCTGGAAAAAATGGCCGTATGAAACATGTATTTTGCCACCTTCGGAAATTGAATATGCAATGCCGATACGGGGACTCATTTGGGAGCTTTTCTCGGCTTTTCTGGTATCTGAATTACTGGGATCACT
>CBDUVK010000526.1:0-1570 GCA_965370645.1 uncultured bacterium | reverse complement strand
TTGGCGGAGGTAAGGAACTATCGCCTGCAACAGCGTGAAATGTCTGAAAATTATGATAAGTTTTTAAAAGAACTGCATATTTACGATGAAGGAAAACTGGATGAAACAGAAGAATTAATTTTACGGGTGGCCAGAATTTTTGGGGAGTGTGAGCTCACCATACCGAAAGATTTCATGGGGGAAGTTAAAAATTATATCAAGAAATGGCAGACCACTGATCGCCTGAAGAGGGCAATTGCCAGGGCGGAAAAAAACGGATATGCAGAGCAGATTTCAAAAATAATGATAGAGTCTGATCTGCCACCTCAATTTTTTTACCTAGGCCTTCAGGAAAGTGACTTCAGGCAACGTACTGTTGGTCCGAAAACACGCTACGGGATCGCTAAGGGTATTTGGCAATTCATACCCAAAACCGCTCTCAAATATGGCCTCAAAACCGGGCCCTTAGTGGAAATTGAAAAATATGATCCCCGGGATGATCGATTTGATTTCAGCAAAGCCACTCTGGCTGCCGCAAAATATATAAAAGATATTTACAGTACCGATGCCCAGGCATCCGGCTTGTTAGTTGCTGCCTCTTATAATTGGGGTGAAAGAAAAGTGGCTTCTATCATTAGAAAAATGCCTCAGAATCCAAAAGAGAGAAATTTCTGGAAATTACTCAAAGAATACCGCCAGGATTTTCCTCTGGAAACCTATAACTATGTTTTTTATATTTTTTCAGCGGCTGTCATCGGTGAGAATCCTGAGTTATTTGGATTCGAATTTGCTAATCCGCTGGAACACACACGGGATAACTACTACGGTAGTTACTAAATCTGAAATGGTCTTTTTAATTCCCATTACAAGCTATTATTTTTTGAAAAGAACTAATCCAGAGATTGTATTCCATGAATAAAGAAAATCATGCCAAATTTTTTGTTGAATATGGATCAAAGTCCCACGTAGGAATGGTCCGCTCTGATAACCAGGATTATTTTGGACAATTTCCTGCCGGAGAGCAGGATTTACACTATCCTCAAGGACTGTTGTTCATTGTCGCCGACGGTATGGGGGGGCATGAAAGAGGACGAGAAGCCAGTGAGACGGCGGTTCGTGTGATCCAGGAAACTTACTACTCCTCCTCAAGCGGAATAATAGCAAATGACCTGAAAGGAGCAATTCAAGCAGCGAACCGGGAAATATATAATATTGCCAGCAGTGGCAGCGATTTTGTAAAGATGGGTACCACCTGCTCTTCTCTGGTGATGTCAGGAGATCAAGTCTTTATCGGACATGTAGGAGATAGCCGGGTTTATCGAATTAATGAAAATGGGATAGAGCAATTGACCCAGGATCATACCCAGGTGGCCGAAATGTATCGTCAAGGAATATTGTCAAAGGAGGAAGCCAAAGGTCACCCTTCGAAATCAGTCCTGGTACGGGCATTAGGCGTCAACCCTGATATTGAAATTGATCTGATCGAGAATATCAAACTGGAAAACGAAGATTATTTTATTATATGCAGTGACGGTTTAGGAAAAGTTACTAAAGATGAGATAAAAGAGGTTGTTTTAAGATCATCACCACA
>CBDUVK010000525.1:0-1583 GCA_965370645.1 uncultured bacterium | reverse complement strand
TTAGGATAGTTATAACCAAGTCGGAATTTTTCTGGTGTCATAGAAATTTCGTTTCTGTCAATTTTAGTGATTAATTCATAGGCGTTCCTGGCTGCATCAAGGTTATTAAAAAAATCGAAGTTATCTCCCAGCACAAACGCAATTGCGAAACTCTTGATCTCCCCTACATCCAGAGAAAAATACCCTGAGGACATACACAGAACAAAATCAGTCGGTTGGGTAATAATCGAGTTGGTACCGGGTGTCATGAACTGCCACATTAGATCATCATTCTTCGGGCGATTATTTCCCCCAAAATGAACGGCTACAGCCGCTGTGAGACCCAATTGATCTGGTGAATCCAGGATGAGATTTCCAAGATATCCTGTTTGAATTCCGCCCATACCCATTCCATCTGGATCCCAACAAACCACCAAATCTTCAGCGAAATGAAAAGAGCAGAAATCATCATCATAATCAAGATGACCGCCGATCCTCGGATCACTAAAAAAACCAACAGTTAGTTTAGGCAAAGATGAATCGCCTACATTTAATAGATCATAAGTAAATATGATGAAATCCTCAAATTCAGGTTGGTCCCATTGATATCCGCGACAGGAAACTTCCAGTCCTAATCCCCTGAACGAAGAATCTGAAGCAACTGGATAGTAGTTGAATTCGGCATTAGAGCTATCGTTCATTACCCAGTAAGTCTCCAGATCTGCTCGGAACACACCATTGCCATACTTACCCGGCCATGCCTGCCAGTTAGGCATCCAGGTGGTGGTATCATTACTGACGGCTACCTTTAAGCTCTCAGGATTATCGTAACCTAGCAAAGCAAGCCAACCCCAAGGATTTGCTGTGCCTGGTTCAAAATCTCCATCGGCAGGACTATTAAAACCATCATTTACAATATGTAGAGTATCTCCTTGCGAGCTGGTAACCTCACCTCCCACGAGCAATCCCGAAAGATAGATATAACTAAGAGCCGACGGCCCTTTCGGCCATAGTAAACCAAGCATAGCAAAAGGATCATCCCCAACGCCGCCACGATTATCAAATTTGGTGATTACCTGGTTAGTATCCAAAATTGAAAATTTAGCAATTTGAGCATTGAGCATATACTCTAATAAAAGCACCATAATAATGATTCTTTTCACATTAACTCCAGAAATTTTAATAGACTTACATTTTATAATTCATAATAAACTTAAACCTATGACCTTATTTCTTGATGTCCGGTTGGTAAGCCGTTTTCTTATGTCATGATACGTTACCAGTAATGATTTTCCTGAAGAAAGTTCATTCTCAGTAGGAGGTTATAATTCTGTATGCAGGAAGCAGTTCAAGTTACATTCCGGGTAAGCTACGCGTACATACCATGCTGTCCTCGCATGGAGGGCAACTTACTACAGGAACATTATAATATATATAATTGTGAATGATTTGTCAAGATATCGGGTGGCAATTTATCGAAATTGATATAAGTAACCGCCAACACGTGAGGGAGAGGTATATCCGGGAGGAAACACCTGTGAGCTGGCGGTCTCAGAATATTTTGAAGATTGGTTTTTAATTATTATAACTGAATATCAATTGTG
>CBDUVK010000524.1:0-1584 GCA_965370645.1 uncultured bacterium | reverse complement strand
TGGAAGAATTAATGACAAAATTGAATTGATTCACCATTTTCACACAGCCTCTTAATTGCCTGACTAAGTTCATACGGTCCCTGCCGGGACCTAAATACATATTATCTGATTCACATGTAATGCTATTTAAAACAAATTAGCATCAAACCAGGTAGTTTTATAGAGTCTCTAAAAGGTAAAAAAATGCTGATGATCCTGCGCTCAATGCCATTACAAGTCTGCACAGATATTTAAAAGAATCCATTGAGTGCGGGAGAGTCGAGAAATCATCTTAAAATTCAATAGTTTAGCTAAAACCATGTTCCAAAATCTGTTTGATTCCTTGCCGATAGGGAGTTGGTTTGAGATCGAACGCTTTCTCAAATTTAGAGCTATTAAAAACGTAGTCACGATCATATTGATACAGCATTTCCCCTAACTCTTTCAGAGCCGAATTAAACAATCCCAGAATCTTGATGAGACTCTTATTAAGCACCTGATATCGGGCTTCAACAATCATCTCCTCCGCTATTGCTTCAATCCACTCCTTTCCGGTGAGATGATTTCCATCTGTTGGCAGATGCCAGACCTGATTATAAGCTTCATCGGTATTTCCCAGGAGTGCGGTTGCTTTTCCGGCATCAGGCGTATAGGTAAAGGAATGCAGGAAATCAACTGAACAGAACCAGTTCGCTTTTTTACCAGAATGAAAATTTTTAAAGACGGTTTCCACCAAAATACTGAAGTCTGTCCCCGGTCCATAAAAATCAGCGGAACGGGCAATAAGGGCCTGTAAATTACCCTTTTCGATTTCATCTAATACCATCTGAGCGATTTCTGTCCGAACTTTTCCCTTTTTACTTGAGGGATTTACCGGATTCTCTTCGGTTATATTTGCAAGGGTGGCGGGATCATACATATATATGTTGTCGAAGAATACCAGCTTGGCTTTATAAACTTTACACCCTTCGATTACATTATGCATGATGAGAGGCCAACGTTGTTGCCAGATTTTAGTTTTATAAGGCAAGCCAACTGTCAAATAGACGATTTCTGATCCCCTGATAGCAACAGCTGCCTGGGCGGGATCAGTTAGATCCGCTGCCAGAGTTTTATCACCATCATTGACTTTTTGGGGATGTCTGCTGACCAACCGGATGTCACCCGTATAGTCTTTAAGAGTTTTTGCCAGTTCAACCCCAATAACACCTCCGGCTCCTAAAATTGTCTGCATTTTTATCCTCCTATAGACATGTCACTCCTACGGAGTTAATAAAGACTAATTACTGCATTCAGATTTCTGCATTCTTTAATCTTGACTCTTCTCTGTATTGTCCTAAAATATTTGTCAAAAATTAATGTATTATGCTGCAAATTTTTATCCATAATCTTTAATCCTTAATCTTAAATCCCGAATCTATATCCTAAATCCTGCGTTTTCACATTTGCCTGTTGCCACTTAACATTTTCTCCAAATAACATGTCACCCCTACGGGGTTCTTTATTGTTAACGATGGATGCCTTTACCCCCGAATAAATTCGGAGGCTATTAACCTGGTTAATTCATGAATTTTTACCACCAAGGCTCGAAGGCACTAAAAAATA
>CBDUVK010000523.1:0-1586 GCA_965370645.1 uncultured bacterium | reverse complement strand
GCTTCGGTGTACCACATGGCAGCCGGTGAGTCACCGTCAACCGAGCCAAAGTTGCCCTGGCCGTCCACCAGAGGATAGCGCATTGAAAAACCCTGAGCCATCCGGACTATGGTGTCGTAGGCGGCCGTATCACCATGGGGATGATATTTACCAATAACATCACCGACAATACGCGCTGATTTCAAATGAGGCCGATTATAGTAATTTCCAAGCTCCCGCATGGCAAAAAGTGCTCGCCGATGCACCGGCTTCAGGCCATCCCTTACATCGGGCAGGGCCCGACCGATAATGACACTCATTGCATAGTCGAGATAGGATTTTTTCAACTCCTTCTCAATGGAAATAGTTGGTGTTGCCTGCTGGTCTTGTTCTGTCATATTATTGGTTAGATTAGTTTAGTTGGTTGAATTTGGTAAATATTCGGGTAGCACCTCATCTTCGCCCATTCGGGCCAGCTTGAGTAGCACTAGTACGCTTCACTGACCCGAATGAACGAATATGAAGCGCCCCGTAGGAAGTGCCCTTGGGGTGCACTACCCAAATATTTACAGTCCCAGGTGATTGTAACTTTTTCGTATAACCCGAATATTTACTGAATTTGTTGGATTGGTTTGGTCGGTTAAATTTGTTTACCAGCCCTGTAAGCAGTTACAATTATGGAGGTTAGCGAAGCTAAGACGCTTACCCCATGAGTAGTTACCCAGCCGGTTCAATAAATAAAACGAATTTAACTAATAAAACTAATCAGATATCCAGTTCGGAAACCTCAAGGGCATGATCATTTATAAAATCACGCCTCGGTTCCACCTTATCGCCCATCAAGGTAGTAAAAATATCATCTGCCTTTTCCGCATCTTCAATTTTTACCTGAAGTAGTACCCTTTTCTCCGGATCCATGGTGGTTTCCCAAAGCTGTTCCGGATTCATCTCGCCAAGGCCTTTATAACGCTGAAGATTACTGCCCTTAAAGGCCTCTTTTCTTATCTGAATGAGAAGTTCCCGCCAGTCCTCTATTTCTCTTTCGCTGCTTTTACTCTGCAGGATAAAAGATGTATTGAGCAATTCTTTTATCCTTGGAAAAATGGTGATAGCCGACCGGTACTCTGGAGTCAGTGGTATTTTAGGGCCAATGGTAATAACCATGTGGGCTTTATCCTTGATGGCCGCATCAAATTCATAACAGCTTGGTTTCCAGCGGCAGGGTCTGATATTGCCGAGAATCATATTTTTATCGAGCAGCTTTTCCTTTAAACCTTTTACAAAATCTTCATCAACAAACTGGTCCGCTGACCGGACATCCTCGACCAGCAAAAAATTGACCATTTCAGGCCAGATACTGATACGCTGCATATAATTAATCAATTTCTCATAATTGGAAAGATTCTGCAGCATCTCAACCAGTTGTTCACCGGCAAAACTTTTTCCATTTTCAGTGACTCGAACATTAAGCAGTTCACTGGCCCGTTCAAAAAGAAAATGGTTCAGATGTTTATCATCATCAAAAAATTGTTCTTTTTTCCCCCGTCCCAATCGATAAAGCGGTGGCTGGGCAATATAAATATAGCCTTCTTCTATCAGCGAAATCA
>CBDUVK010000522.1:0-1609 GCA_965370645.1 uncultured bacterium | reverse complement strand
GGCAAGAAGCTGGTGAACTGGTTGATATCGAAGCGGTCATCTTCCAGATTGAAAGCGCAGTTGCATTACTGCTTTTCAGTGGTGGCTTATTTATGTCACTATTTGCCACCAGCGGCCTTATTCCAAGTCTGATGCGCCGGGGATTTGCGGACCTGCTTATATCAAAACCTTTAGGACGTTTTCATATTTTATTGGGGAGGTACCTGGGAGCAGTTGCCATTGTGGCTTTTAACATATTCTATCTGGTCATATTCAGCTGGTTAATCTTATCTCTTAAAACCGGATTCTGGCATGGTGGATTCTTACTGGCGGGAATAATGATAATCATCACCTTTGCAATTCTCTATGCTCTGATGACTTTATTGGGCATCATTACCCGCAGTGGCGCCTTTTCGCTGATGATTACCTATCTCATCCTTTTTTTCAGTCCCTTGTTATTAGAGCGTGACAAAATTTATGCCCTTTTATCAGGAAGAATTTGGGGTATTATCCTGGACGGCCTTTATCATTTTTTACCCAAAACCTCTGAGTTGGGAAACATCACCAGGTTACTGGTGCAGGGAGAACCGGTGTCCTCCTGGGCAGCACTCTGGACATCCTTAATTTTTGGTACAATAATGCTGGCAACTTCAACATATATCTTTTCACGAAAAAATTTTTAGGAGCCTATCATGAGAAAAAAATTAGTTTTTATAGTGATTATCATTTTTATCCTGGCGGTATTTGTGCAATGTTCACGGGAATATTCAGAACCTCTTTCCACCGAAATGGCCCGGGAACTCGCATTATTACCTCCCTCGGCTGCTGGCCTGGGATATCTGAATATTAAAGCAGTCAAAGAGAGCCCCTTCTTTTCCATGGTAGAAGAAAATCTGGAAGAGAATCCGTTATATTCTGATGATTATCAAGAATTCATGGAGGCAACCGGCCTGGACATCCGGAAAGATATTGATGAACTTTATATGTGTGTTGTTCCTAAAGAGGGTCAGGAAAGACCGGAATTGTTTGCTCTCATTAAAGGAACCTATGATTCCCGGAAAATTATTGACTACATTATGAAAAATAGTGATGAAGATGAAATCATATCCAAAAGTTATGCCCAACAAACTATCTACCAATTGGAAGATGAAAAATTCTCAATTTGCTTTGCGGATGACAATCGTCTGGTTCTGGGAAACGAAGACCAGATTAAATTCTGGTTAGATAATTACCGGGAGCAAAAAGAACACCGAATGGCGAACGATCTGCAGAGGAGAATCGAAGACGTGCGGTATAAAGGGGGAGCCTGGATGAGCATGGATGCAAAAGGATTTATAGACGGGATGATGAAAGAGATTGACCATCATACTCGGGAAGGACGTTTTGAAGCTCTAAAATCACTTCAGAATATGAACGCCTCGATTAAGTTTGATGAAAAGCTAACATTTCATGGTATGAGTCAATTTAGTGATAAGGAGAAGGCTCAACTTTTTCATGATGCTTTGAAAGGCTTCATTGCCACCGCCAAGCTTTCCATGAGTAAAGATCGCAAGGCGGTGGACGTACTCAATAAAATTCAGACCGACATCAAAGGTAAAGAAATAATCATTGAATTTGAAATGAGTAAGGA
>CBDUVK010000521.1:0-1612 GCA_965370645.1 uncultured bacterium | reverse complement strand
AAGCCGAACTTTTTCATTCGATACTGCAGGGTCTTATAGGTGATACCCAGATAGTCTGCCGACTGTTTTATGGAACCTCCGCTACTGCGTAATGCGTTTTTAATCATCTCTTCTTCCATCTGGGGAAGCGTTTCCGCCTCTTTTTGTTCAAGAGCCTGTGTATCTATCCGGCCTGAAAATATAAGAGAATCCGCGGTGATTAAATCTTTATCTTCGAGTAAGACAGTCTTCTCAAGTATGTTTTCCAATTCTCTTACATTTCCGGGAAATTTGTAAGCAAGTAATGCCTGAATAGCATTTTTAGATATCTTAAGATCACTTTTATCATAGCGCTTGGCAAATTTTTCAACAAAATGTTTGGCTAAGACCTCCATATCTTCCTTACGCTCACGCAGAGGGGGAAGATGGATTTCAAAAATATTAAGGCGATGAAAAAGATCTATTCTAAACCTTTGCTCTTTTATATTTTTCTGCAAATCTTCATTGGTTGCCGAGATGAATCGGACATTTAGTTCGATTACTTTCTTACCGCCCAGTCTGCTGATTTTTTTTTCTTCCAATACCCGGAGCAGACGGGTTTGCAAATGATATGGCATTGCCCCAATCTCGTCCAGAAAGATAGTCCCTGCCTGCGCTTGTTCAAATTTACCGGTATGTTCCCGGGTGGCACCGGTAAAAGCACCTTTTTCATATCCAAAAAGTTCACTTTCAATAAGGTTCTCCGGAATAGCACTACAATTCAATGCCACGAATGGACTGTCTTTACGTCGACTGCTAAAGTGAATTGCCCGTGCAACCAGTTCCTTGCCCGTTCCGGTTTCACCGGTAATCAGGGTAGATGAATCAATATCCTTTATCTTATCAATGAGCTTGAAAATTTTCTGCATAGACTGACTGGTGCCAATTAACTGATGATATCCATAATTGTGAAGCATTTGATCTTTCAGTCGGCGGTTCTCTTGAATCAGCCCAATTTTATCAGAGGCTCTTCTAATAATCCTCAATAAGTCATCTTTCTTAAAAGGTTTGGTTAGATAATCATAGGCCCCATTTTTAATCGCGCTTACCGCACTCGGGATGGACCCAAAAGCAGTCATCAGAATAACTTGAATATCCTGATTGAAGTCGATGGTGCGCCGTAAAACCTCAATTCCATCTATGCCGGGCATTTTGAGATCAGTTAAGACCAGGTAAATTTTACTCTTTTGCAGCAGGGTAATTCCCTCTTCTCCATTGGCAGCCAGGAACACTTCATGGCCCGCATCAAGCAGGATATCCGCTAGAATTTCTCGCTGCGACAATTCGTCATCAACAACCAATATCTTCAAAGTGTTTTCCGGTAATTATGATTTTCATTTTCGGGGCTATTCAAATGTGTGTTAATAAATTAATCATTTTCAATTGCCCCGAGCTTCATCTCGGGGTAAAAAATGCCCCAACATTTTTGGGGCTTTAGCCCTATTTTTCAGCTTTTTACATCCTCCTGCTTATGCGGGATCAGGATGACTATATAATATAAGTCCTTATTTTACACAATAGGATTCTACTCACATCACCATGTATTTAGAGCATGATGCTCACTCGAGTGCCTTTACCTTCCCGACTGGAGATC
>CBDUVK010000520.1:0-1636 GCA_965370645.1 uncultured bacterium | reverse complement strand
CCTGCAAAGAGATAAAATTATTACTCCAATATGGGATTAAACCTCGGCAGCGATTGTTTAATTTAATTCATAAAATTTCACGCAAAGCCGCAAAGAACAATAAAAACGCCACTCGTTGCTAGCTACTCGCCATCCTTCAGATCTTCTAACGAGAAGCGAGAGACGAGGAACAAGTATCCAACATCTTTAGTCGATTCTTTGCGTTCTTGGCGTCTTTGCGTGATTGATAATTTTGGATAGATTAAAAGCATGAAATTTTCATCCCCCCTCATCCCCGGTATATTACTCTCCCGCTATAAACGTTTTCTGGCGGATATAAGGCTGGACAGCGGTGAAATCGTAACCGCCCACTGTCCTAATTCAGGCAGTATGAAAGGCTGTAAACAGCCCGGCAGCCGGGTCTATCTTTCTTTTCATGATAAACCTTCCCGAAAGTTAAAGTACACCTGGGAGATGATTGAGGCAAACAACAGCTGGGTGGGGATCAATACCGGGCATCCTAATAAATTAGTAATCGAAGCCATCAAAAATGATCATATCAAGGAATTAAAAGGTTATTCCAACATAAAATCAGAAGTCCAGCTGGGAGCGCACAGTCGTATTGATATCGTTCTGGAAAAATCTGATGAAATCTGTTATGTGGAAGTGAAGAATGTTTCCCTGATGGAAAACGGACAGGCGCGTTTTCCCGATGCAGTAACTCAGCGGGGGCAGAAACATCTGAAGGAGCTAATGAATGTCGTGAAACAGGGACATCGCGGGGTTATATTTTTTGTGGTTCAGCGGGAAGACACCAGCTCCTTTTCACCGGCAGATGACATCGATCCCACCTATGGTGAATTGTTAAGGAAAGCGGTTCATACCGGCGGTGTCGAGGCCCTGGTCTATCAGGCAGAGGTCAGTCCGCAAGAGATAAAACTTTCTATCCCTCTGCGCATCATTTTATAAGCTACGCCATCCATGAATATTGATAAGCATTATCAAGACCGGTAAAGATTCCGCTGGAGTTCTGGTTATTCCACCGGAGTAGCCAGAGTTAAACCCCAGATGTTATCGGCGCCGGCCTCTTTTAAAACGCGGGCGCATTCATTTATGGTTGCCCCGGTGGTTATCACATCATCTACCAGAACAATATTTTTATCCCGGACTGAGTCAGGTCGCGAAACTGTAAATGCTTGGTGCACATTTTTCAGACGCTCATCCCTATTTAACTCGGTTTGCGATACGGTGGATTTGACCCGCAAAACGATCTGATTTTGATGAGTAAAATTCGAATCCGGGAAAAATCCTTGCGCAATGGCACTGCTCTGATTGAACCCTCTCTCTTTTTCACGAACCCGGAACAGCGGGACCGGAATAACCAGATCCCCCCTTTTCCAGGGCAGTGTGACATCTAATTGTTTATATGCATAACTTGCCAGTCGAGAAGCCAGTTTTCTGGCTTTGCGGTATTTTATTTCGTGAATGAGCGTTTGAACTATTTGATCAAACTCAAAAATCGTCACCATGGTATCCAGATAACAGGGATTCAATCGCCCTATCACTTCTTCACGAATATAATTCTTCGGTACCTTCTTCAGACTCTGAAGACAGTCCTCACAGAGGATTTGCAGCTCACTTTGATGTTCGATGGTGG
>CBDUVK010000519.1:0-1640 GCA_965370645.1 uncultured bacterium | reverse complement strand
TGGTGATACAAAATTGGTCTAAAAAGAAAGTCAATATTATGAAGTTATTCCACATCCTTTTTTTGGTTGTTTTGACGGCTCTGGCAGTTAATTATTATGGCTGTAGTCATAAGAATCCGTATTACCGAATTGGCACGTCTGAAATAGACCAAACAGTGATGTCTGAAAGCAGTCTGGTTGAAAGGCTTATTTTGATTGGTGATGCAGGCGAAACAGTCGAAGATGATCCGGTCCTTTCCAGCCTGTACCGATGGTGTATCAAGGAACCCCGGAAAACCCATGTGCTTTTTTTAGGAGATAATATTTATTCGGATGGTCTGGACGAAGAGAATTCAAAATCCCTGGAAAAGGCTAAAAATTATCTGCTTACTCAGCTTAGTGTCGTCCAGAGGAGTGGTGCCCAAGCGACCTTTATTCCCGGTAATCATGACTGGGGAAAGGGTGGGGAACGTGGCAGACGGGCCATAATCCAACAGCAGAGGATGGTGGAAGAAATTCTGCAGCATGAAAATGCTTTTCTTCCGAAAAATGGCTGCCCCGGACCTGTCCTTTTAGATACCAAAACCATGCGATTGATTATTCTTGATACCGATCATTGGATCAATGATAATATTGACTGGCCGGCTGACTGTCCCTCTCCAAATAAGCAGGAGTATCTTGCGAATATTCAAAAATTACTGCAAACCAGTGGTGAGCGCCGGATCGCTGTTCTGGCTCATCATCCTTTGGATACCTATGGTACTCACGGTGGATTTTTCGACTGGCAGGATCATATATTTCCCTTAACCCGGGGGGTAAAATGGTTATATTTCCCCTTGCCCATCATTGGATCACTCTATCCCCTGGGGAGAAAACATATTATCAAGAGCAATCAGGATCTGGTCGGGGCTAACTATAAGGAGATGGTTGAGGCGCTGAACGAAGTCCTGAAAGAGAATAAACCTTTATTCTATGCGGCCGGACATGACCACAGTCTGCAGGTTATGGAGGGGGAATCAGTCGATTACATTCTGGTGAGCGGGGCTGGTTCTATTCCAAGAATCATGCCGGTCGGTGATGCTGAAAATACCCTCTTTGCTCATTCCCACCCGGGTTTTATGGTGCTGGATATTCTGGCTGATGAACGGGTCAAGCTTCAGGTGATTGAACCGCCTGATGGGAAGGTTGTTTATACCACATTTCTGGTCGCTCAGTAAGCTGAATCTTAGCTGTCTATTTTTCACCCCCAAAAACTGATTCCAAAAGTTGACTTGAGATCGGGAGAGACGAAACCGATTAAGACCAAAGAAAGAAGTGAAAACAGGGATGTATTCATCCCGACAAATCGCCTGGAAGGAGATATTCTTGTCGGGAAAAAAAGCCTGTCTGGACAGCAAAGCTGGACAGGAAAAAAGCTTCTCCGGAGAGTGAGGTTGGACCGGAAAAAATAAGACCTTTGTATACCAATGAGCATGGCCTAATCACATATAATATGGAGGAATTGATATATAAATATCGATACTCAGTGGTATCGATATATTGATATTAGTTCATATATGTTGATACATTTTGAAAAAGTTTATACATTTAGTAACTGTCTAATATATAATTATGTGTAAGAGACAATTAAGTGAAGATAATAAAAGGAAAATATAAACAAT
>CBDUVK010000518.1:0-1643 GCA_965370645.1 uncultured bacterium | reverse complement strand
AGTGCTGGATAGTCATCAGCAAGAGTTGCTGCAGGGGCAGGATAGGAATAATCCTCATCAAGCACATTATATACAGATCCACTAATTTCCAAACTCTTGAAGAAGTTTTGCAGTATCAGTGTTGTGTCTATAACAGCATATGATTCAAGGTCTTTTCGAGGGTCATTCTCTTTACGAGGCCGGTCACCAACATATAAGACATTTATATTGCCATTCAGATAGTCATGTATTTTTAAATTTAGACCCAGGTTACATTTAAACGATGGCACGTCTTCAATTCTATCATCAGTTTCATCGTCCTCTGGCTTTTGCCACGTAAAATTTGCATAGCTCTCAATTCTTGGTAGGTGATAGCGGATTTCAGATTCAATGCCGTAAATTGTTGCGTCACCTGCATTGCGAAATTCGGACACACCGCCTTCAATTGCGATCAAATCAATCCTGTCCTCTAACGAGTTATGGAAACCGCTGATCGATATCTCGGTGCTTTTTGAAGGACGCCAGCCTATAGAAGCCTCGTATGTATGAATCTTTTCCGGATCCAAATCAGGGTTCCCTTTGGTGGCAGGATTGTTAATTAAATAGAGTTCTTCAAAGTTTGGCGCCCGGAAGCCTTTTCCATAAAGTAATTTAATTTCAGCGCTCTTCGATAGGTTCCAGACAAACCCAATTCTAGGATTGGTAATTCCGCCAAAATCATCATAATGATCGTAACGTACACCTGCAGTGAAATGTAAGTTTTGGGATATATCCCATTGATCCTGAAGGTATACTGCCCAGATATCCCGTGTTACGGAAACGCCCCAACTGGCAATATCTAAAACATCCTGATAGGAGCCAAGAAATTCACTGGTTAAAGGATTGAAATTGGCATGATATTCAAGGTCATCATGTTTAACCCTCTCTAACACAAAACCAGCGGTGAGAAGGTTATTTTTTAAGAGTTCATAATCCCCTCCCATTTCAAAGCCGTATCTTTTATTCTTCATGGCTGGCTCGGCAAGCATATTGTCGCCCGGTCCCCACCCTAACGGACCCATGCCGATGAGAAGAGGTACACCTTCAGGGAAGATTTCCCAGTGTAGATCCATATCGAGATAATCATAATATACTTTGGCATTCATCGATAATTTTTTACTTATCTTTTTGGCATAAGATAGATCGACAACATATTGTTCCGTATCCAGCTCAGAATCATCATTTAAGACATATTGTACACCTATATATGGCCCATTTGATCTTTTTAAGAATCTCGTATTCAGAAGAAAATCATTCCAACCTATCTTGAGGCCAATATCCCAGCTTTCTGCCCAGTCGTCTGTTTTGCCGGTAATTCCCAGCAGATCACTTTTTACATTCAGATCAGCACTATCGACATCTGAAAATGTTGCAGACGCCAAAAAGTCTAAATTGCCATAAATTCCACCATGGCTCAGATGATATCTTTTTCCATCAAATGAACCCAGTCCAATGGCAGCCTCTGTACCATTCAGTTCATGCCCCATTTTAGTGACAACATTTATAACAGCGGAAAAAGCATTTGCGCCATAAAGAGCAGAGCCTGGCCCCCTGATTATTTCTATTCGTTCAACCTGGTCCAAGGCAAGAGTTTCATATGCCCATGCAGCTCCACCCCAAACAGG
>CBDUVK010000517.1:0-1645 GCA_965370645.1 uncultured bacterium | reverse complement strand
GGATTGTGGAATAAAATTAAGGGCAATGTTAAATAATGTAACCTGAAATTTAATGTAGTGAATAATCAGTAGTTTAGCCTGCATAATTCATCACGCTAAACCGAACGCTAAAGATATTGTCCACGAATTAAAATGAAAAATTCCAGATTCTTATTCTTGGTGGTTGCATGATATTCTATGAATTTATCAAATTAAATACCTCCCATCGATACATTTGATCTCTTTCAAAAGGTGAAAATATGAGAGCTGAATTATTTTCCTGGGGCGCTGCCCAAGAAGTAACCGGATCTAAACATTTTCTGCAGATAAAGGATAAATTATTCATGGTAGATTGCGGAGCCTTTCAGGGGAGGCGGTCAGAAGCGGACGCAAAAAACCGTTCCTGGCCCTTCGATGCCTCACAGGTCGGGGCCACGATTCTTACCCATGCCCACTATGATCATTCCGGTCTGGTGCCGATGCTTCCAAAGAAGGGATTCAAAGGAAACATCTATACTACACCGGCCAGTCGAGATCTGGCCAGCCTCATTATGATGGATTCAGCTCATATCCAGGCCAAGGATTATGAGTTTCTCCGTAAAAGGGCCAAAAGAAAAGGTGAATCTTTCGATAAACAGCCGTTATACAATGAACAGGATGTGGTTGACAGTTTGGATTTTTTTATGACAGTATCTTATCACAGACCATTTCAGATTGCCGACGGCATAGAGGTCTCCTTTTTTGATGCAGGACATATCCTCGGTTCTGCACAGGTAGTATTCGACATCAATCAAAATGGTCACCATATGAAAATAGGATTCAGCGGGGACCTGGGTCGTAAAGATTTACCCATTTTGAGAGATCCGGAAATAATCCCGGAGGTAGATTATCTGATCATGGAGAGTACCTACGGAAACCGGCGTCATGCTCCTATTGAGACCGCCACCAGCGAATTAGCAGAGGTAATTAACAGGACTGTTGAGAGAGGAGGAAGAATAATTATACCTGCTTTTGCTGTTGAGCGAACCCAGGAATTGGTCTATTATTTACATCTTCTGCGTGACAGTAAACGTATTCCAGGTTTGCCTGTTTATGTGGACAGTCCCATGGCAACCAATGCCACCTCTATTTTTCGGGTTCACCAAGAGTGTTACGGCAAGGAAGCCCGGGAGGCCTTTCTCAATCACCATAAGAATCCTTTCGGTTTTAATGAACTTCGTTACATAACCAATCAGGTAGAGAGCAAGGAATTAAATAGCCTTAAAGAGCCTGCCATCATCATCTCATCCTCAGGAATGTGTGAGGCAGGAAGAATCCTGCATCATCTTATCCATAATATTGGAGATCCCAAGAATACCATTTTAATTGTGGGATATATGGCGGCAAATACCCTGGGCAGAAAAATTCTGGAAAAGCAGCGCGAAGTAAAAATTTTTGGAGATCGCTTTAAATTGAAAGCAGAAGTTAAAGCTCTGAATACCTTCAGTGCCCATGCAGATTATCAGGATATTTTGGACTATGTGGGTCAACTTAATTATGATAGACTGAAAAATATATTCCTGGTCCATGGGGAAGAGAATGCTCAGAGTCATTTAAAAACACTGTTAGAAGAGAAGGGCTATAAAACTCAAATTGTGCAGGCAGGAAAGAAATATACGCTTCAATC
>CBDUVK010000516.1:0-1646 GCA_965370645.1 uncultured bacterium | reverse complement strand
ATCAATATTTTTAAAATAGTAAACTTATTTGAATGTTCTTTTGAAATATAATATTGCAATTTCTCTGATATCTCTCTAAATTCGCCTCCCTATAAGAAATAATAGTGCCGAAATTCTTTTGGTAAACTATTAATATCCGGAGGATTAATAAAATTGAATGCTTTAGGACGTCATATATTGGCTGAATTTTTCAATTGTGATCGGGAAATTCTGAATGATTCGGGAGAAATTGAAATTTTAATGAAAAAAGCTGCGCTTGCTTGCGGGGCAACTATTGTCAGTTCAGTTTTTCATACTTTTAATCCCCATGGTGTCAGTGGGGTGGTAGTCATAGCAGAATCCCACCTGGCGATTCATACCTGGCCGGAGTATGGTTATGCTGCCGTGGATGTTTTTACCTGTGGCAATCTGGTGGATCCTAATACTGCAATTCAATCTGTTCAAATTTCTGTTAGAGCCGACAAAATGGAATCTAAAGAGTTCATCCGGGGTGAAATAAAAGACCAGGGTGTTATTGTCCATAAACCGAATGAATTACAGCTTACCTGATACGGAAATCGTTATCAATTCTTTATCCAGGGTGAAATATTCCTACCGTGGTAATAGATCACTTTTATAATATTTTAATTAGCTATAATTGGAATAGTTTTATATATTGTAAACAGGTGAATATAAATATACTAGTTTATGCTTCCTGCGGATATTTTAAAAGAACTCAATCTGAATAATTTTGTCGCTCTGGACATTGAAACCACAGGCCTGGATTCTCAGACTGATGAGATGATTGAATTTGCCGCCAGCCGTTTTGTGGAGGGCGTATCCACCGAAAGTTTAGAATTTCTTATACGTCCTACCAGGGAAGTTCCGTACCACATCACGAAGTTGACCGGAATTAGTGATACGATGCTGGAGAATGCGCCACTCTTTTCAGAAGTTGCCGGAGATATACATTCTTTCCTCGGAGATACACCACTTATTGCTCACAATATCGGATTTGATATATCTTTTCTAAATCAGCATTTTGAAAAGCTGAATAAAAAAAAGGTCTCCTCTTCTATCTCAACCGATTGGGCGTTGTCTACCAATGATCTGTTTGACAGCCTACTTTTATCAAAAATTTATATTCCCTTCCAATCCTCATTTTCGCTATCCAAGGTATCTGAGTATTTTGGAATTCAGATAGAATCACATCATCGGGCTCTTCCTGATGCTGAGGCTGCGGGCAAAGTTTTCCTGGAGCTCTTGGAAATTGCACTGAGAACAGATTTCAAGGATGTTCGCAAAATCCTGAAAATTCTTGACCCTACCGCCGAACCCATCAAAATATTCTTTCTTAGATTGCAAAATTATTTGGCATCCGGGAAGTATCATATGGAACCTTCACTGGATAAAGAGAGCATCATATATTCAACACAACTTTATAATATTATCGGTGAGGATGATACCCCGCAAAGCGGTCATTTACAAACCAAAAAAATTGACTCCACTGAAATATCACAATTTTTTGATAATGGCGGGGAACTGGAAAAATCGTTCGGGCACTTTGAACATCGTCAATCTCAGATTCAAATGTCTGCGGCAGTTGCCGAAGCCTTCAATAATTCCCGTTTTTTAGTGGTAGAAGCGGGGACCGGAACAGGCAAATC
>CBDUVK010000515.1:0-1648 GCA_965370645.1 uncultured bacterium | reverse complement strand
AATTACGGTATTTTTTCATCGGATAACTTCCTTCAAATTCATAATTCGTAATTCGTAATTCGTAATTTTTAATTTCGCAACGGCGAAGAGGTGTAAGTCATGGTCATCACGGATGAGTTCAAGTTCCCGCGGCCTCCCCGGATAGAGCCTGGAGCAAGGGACAGAGGCGTTGACAGGATTGACGGCATCATTCCGGTGCTGCCGGTGAAGCGCTATTGGCGGAAATGGCGAAAAAATAAAGACCGTCGCCATCTGAAGGGTGTTGATGAATCCCTGCCGGATGGCGCGGAAAAAACATTGCAGATACTGGTTGATAATGTGAACGAAAATTTACAGAAACATCAGGTGCCGATTCATATTGGCCTGGTAAAGATTCATAAGGGCTATGAGATTGATATCTATGATTGTTCGGATAACCGGGTCTGTAAAATAATCAGGGAAGATGCGGTTCATCTTGATGATCTTTCCACCCTTTTCCGTAATTTACAGGAGGAGTCCGGGATATTAATTGATACCGTCTCCTGAAAGTTTTTTTTCGTTGATAAATGACCTTAAATATGCTAACCATGCTCGTCAGATTAAATGAATGCCCATTCATCTGGGCGAGGATTGCGTTAGGCTTGGTAAAATGAAATTACAAGAATTGTTGAAGGAGAAAAGATCGTCCATTTTGGATAAATGGGTTGATAAGGTACTGAACACCTATTCGGACGAGGCTTTTCAAATTTTCAAAAATCAGAAGAATCAATTTGCCAACCCGGTTGGACACAGAGTCAAAGTCGGGCTGGCTGCGTTGTATGATGCGATTCTTGATAGTGAAACAGAGAATAGGATTCCCCATTTGTTCGAGGAATTTGTGCTGGTAAGAGCGGTTCAGGTTTTTACTCCATCACATGCCATTTATTTTATTTTTCAATTGAAAGACGTGGTTCGTGAAGAATGTGAAAAAGCGGGTCTGACAGATTTTTATAAAGACCTGCTGACTTTTTATGAAAGTATAGATGCAGTTGCGTTGCTTGTTTTTGATCTTTACATGGCGAGCCGGGACAGATTGTATCAGGTGAGAATTGATGAGCTCAAGAGCGGTGCTCATATTTTCACCGATGGCGGTTGCCCGACTCAATTGCTGCGTGAGTACAGAAAGAATAAGCGTAACTAAAGATATGCCTGATATGCCGAGAGAGGAAATCGTGCAATTCAGGTACAACCACAAGAAGCGAGGTAAAGGTAAATGAAAGTTCTCTATCCTTTCATTGCAGTCTTGGCTCTGGTAGCGGTAGCTTTGGTGGGTTCGCAAATTTCAGGTTTGCAGTACCTGCTGGGAATTGCGCTTCCCTACCTGGCATTTGCAATTTTCCTGGGCGGCTTTGTCTATCGGGTATTGCAATGGGCAAAAACTCCCGTTCCATTCAGGATTCCCACCACCTGTGGTCAGGGAAAATCGCTCTCCTGGATCAAGCGGGACCCGTTGGATTGTCCCAACAACAAACTAGAGGTCGTAGGCCGGATGTTTTTGGAAATATTCCTGTTTCGTTCGCTGTTCAGGAATACCAAGGCCGAAATTGGAGAGGGACCGCAACTGCGTTACGGTTCGAGCAAGTACCTCTGGCTGTTCGGGATTCTATTCCATTATTCATTTTTGGTAATT
>CBDUVK010000514.1:0-1653 GCA_965370645.1 uncultured bacterium | reverse complement strand
TCATCCGGTACATTGACAGGACAATCGACTACACAATCACTGCAGGCGGTGCACTCATTTTCATCTACATAACGGGCTTTCTTACGTATCTTGACGTTAAAATTGCCAATAAAACCGGATACATGTTCAATCTCGCTGTAGGCTAATAGCTTTACTCGGGGATGTCGACCGACATCCATCATCTTCGGTCCCAGAATTCATATGGAGCAGTCCATAGTTGGATAGGTTTTATCAAGCGCGGCCATAATCCCCCCGATACTGGGATCTTTTTCCACCAGGTACACTTGGTGTCCGGCATCCGCCAGATCCAGTGCTGACTGAATTCCGGCCACACCACCACCGACCACCAGGGCCGCTTTGGTTACCGGAACTTCAGCCTCTATCTGAGGTTCCAGATACCGTGCCCGCGCAACTGCGCTTTTAACCAGCTCTTTGGCCTTTTCAGTGGCTTTTTCCTTCTCATTCTGATGAACCCAGCTACAATGCTCACGAATATTGGCCATCTCATACAGATAGGGATTTAAACCCGCCTCAGCCACACATTGCCGGAAAGTCGGTTCATGAATTTTGGGGGTACAGGATGCCACCACCACCCGGTTCAGTTTGTGCTCAATAATGGCCTTTTTGATTTCATTTTGCCCGGGATCCGCACAGGTATATTTATTGCGAACAACGGCAACAACATCATCCAGTGTTTCAGAATACTCCGCCACTGCTTTACAGTCAACCGTGCCTGCGATGTTCAGACCGCAATCACAGACAAATACACCAATTCTCAGTTCGTCTCCATTCATACATATCTCCTTCTTCTTATCAGGAAGGATAGATTTTTAATTAATTTATTTTTTCTCTACTATTTGCGTTAAATGGGACCTTCCGGGTAACGGGTAAATTCTTTAATTGAGTCGATCATCTTGCGTGCTCTATGATCATTTGGATTGAGCTCCAGTGCTTTATTCAGATGAAAAATCGCCTCGTGATAGCGTTCAAGATTATTAAAAGCGTGGCCCAGATGGTAATAGGCAGCTTCATTTTCCGGATAAGATAATACTAATTTCTGCAAAACTTTTATGGCGTCATGATTTCTTCCAATGGTCAAATAAATTACTGCTAAATCATAGAGGGCAATCAGGGATTCCGGATCTCTCTTCAGGCAGTTGATCAGAGATTCAATGGCCTGATGAGTCTGGCCCGCCCGATAATTAATTAAACCTAACCAGTAATAAGCCATCGTAAAATCAGAATCGATTTCTATGACACGGTGCATGGAACGAATGGCACTGGTTAAGTCTGCTGAACGGAAATAAGACAAACCCAGATGATAGTGTGCCAGAGCTGAATTCGGTTGCCGTTTCAGCAGATCCTGAAATATTGAAATTGCTTTTTTTAAATTTCCCTGTAAAAAATATGAATGACCCAGGTCATGCTGGTATTGTAAATTTTCAGGATCTTGTTCCAACTTCTTTTCTAATGATTTAATATTCTGCGCAATGGGAACAATATCCCCGGATTTTTCACCATTTAAGTTGTAAGGTCCAGAATTAATCTGCATATCTCATTTCTCACGACACCTATTAAATGCTAAAATCTCATTTGATTATGATTTCCTGACAAATAATTCTAAATAAATAAAATAAACCTAAAATGTTGTCA
>CBDUVK010000513.1:0-1656 GCA_965370645.1 uncultured bacterium | reverse complement strand
CCTTCTGCCTTTACGGGACCATTCATAATTTGACATCTGCCGCATTTGTTGCCTTCAACCGGTGCTATCCATAACTCACAATTATCACAGCGTTGTTCAGGTATAGGTGTCTGTCCTACATACTCAAAATTATCGCGAATTTCTAAATCCTCCTGAGAGAGTTGGCTGAGATCCTCGCAGGGATCAACTTCAGTTTTTTCTTCAACGGCAGTATCGGATTGCTCTTTTTTATCGCTACAACTCATGAATGATAAACTGGCTGCCATACCTGAAAGAGCAAATATACCCATATGGTGTAAAAATTCTTTACGCGTGATATTTTTTTCCCTCATTTCACTTTTTATTATAAAGTTATAGAGAAATTGAATTTTTTAATCCTGAGATTCTGGAAGAACACAAAAGATTGCCATAAAAAGAGTCTAAATATCAGTTTTTTCCAGAAAAACTGCTCATTGTTTTATTAAAACTACTGAGAGTTTTAGGTAAATACAAAATATATCTGGTAAATATTGAAGAGTTCAAAGGCTTTGAATTTGAACATATTGATTAAATCGTTCAATTATGCCTGAATAATTCCTCCTCCCAGACAAATCTCACCATCATAAAAGACTGCGAATTGGCCCGCGGCAAGACCTTGGTCGGGTACCTCTAACGTAACCTCAGCGGTATCCTCAACCACAAATGATAAGGTACAATGATTCAAAAATTCACCATGTCGTAGTTTGACCTGGAAGCTGCTTTTTGTCGGAGCGGAACCGTTAATCCAGTTAAACTCAGCGACTCGGAACTTCTGATTTAAACTGTCTCTAACTTCAATATTTCGAGAAAGATAAATATGATTTTTTTTAATATCCTTTTTAACGACATACCAGGGACCGCCGGAGAGGCCCAAACCATGCCGTTGACCGATTGTATAAAACCAGTATCCCAGATGGATGCCAACCTTTTCACCATTAGAAATATCAATAAAATCACCCGGTTTTTCACCGAGATGATGCTTTACAAAGTCTGCATACCGTATTTGTCCCAGGAAGCAAATCCCCTGACTGTCTTTACGCAGTTTGTTCGGTAAATCGAATGACTCAGCCAGTTGCCGAACCTCTGATTTGGTATAATTGCCTAGAGGAAAGCTTGCCCTTGCCAGCTGTTCTTGTTTCATATAGGCCAGAAAATAGGTTTGGTCTTTAATGGGATCGGGCGACCTTTTCAGTAGACATTTTCCATACTGCTGCTCGATTCTGGCATAGTGACCGGAGGCAATCTTTTGATAACTGGAATCAATTTTATAATAAAAGACACCAAATTTTACCAGACGATTACAAAACATATCGGAATTTGGGGTTCTGCCTGCTTTCAATTCACGTATACTGTAAGAGACGATCGTATCCCAATATTCGCGTTGCAGGGATAAAACCTCCAGGGGGACATCAGCCTGTTCACACACCGCACGTGCATATCGTAGATCATCTTCCCAGGAACATTCACCGAGAGAAGAAAGTTCATCTTCCAGCCAGATTTTCAGGTAGTAAGCGGTAAGATCATGTCCTTCTTCACGCAGTAATCTCAGGGCGACTGAACTATCAACTCCTCCGGAAAGTAATACGGCCATCTTCATATGAGCATTAATTCCAGATATTTATAAATTTATACTAATAC
>CBDUVK010000512.1:0-1672 GCA_965370645.1 uncultured bacterium | reverse complement strand
AAAATTAAGAATTGAGTATCCAATCCAGATAGTTGTCTTGATGGATTATCTTAAATTCTGAATCAGGATATGCTTTTTCCCAACTTGGGGGGATTTTACTCTGGCGTGTTTTCCATTTCATTTCATAGGCATAGAGTTTTCCACTCCGATCCTCAATCCAGTCAATTTCCTGTCTATCATAAGTTCGCCAAAAAAAGTTGTTCACCAACATAGAACAATATTTTTGATATTTTATTCTTTCACTGATGATATAGTTTTCCCATAAAATGCCAACGTCGTTTCTTGCTGGAAGTGGGTTCAGATTTGCAATGACGGTATTTCGGATACCATTATCATAAAAATACCATTTTGAATTTTTGGTAATTTCTTTGCGGAGATTTCTGCTATATCCGGATATTTTATGTATAATAAAAGCTTTTGAGAGCAGATCGAGATACCGTTCAACGGTATTTTTGCTCATAGATAATTGCTTTCCCAGTTCATGGTAAGAGACTTCATTTCCCACTTGAAAAGAGATAAGTCGGAGTAAAGAATAAATTTTGGAAGAATTTTTTATATTTTCGTGCATCAGAATATCTTTCAGGAGATATGAATTGACAATTTCCTGTAAATACCGGACTTTTTCTGCATCACTTGTAAGATGAACTAACTCGGGATAATTTCCATATATCAAGCGATTCATTAGATTGTCTTTTTTTTGTATGAGGGTCTCTGTTTGCTGATATTCTGATTCCGCGAATGGAAACATATGAAATGTCTGCATTCTTCCGGTTAAGGGTTCAGCAATGTGACTCATGACATTCAATGCAGATGATCCAGAGATTAATATGCTTAAACCCTTAATTTCATCTACCATAAGTTTTAAGATAAGTCCGATGTTTTCTATCCGATGCGCCTCATCGATGAAAAGAATGTCGTTACTACCAATAACATTTTTATAATTCTGAACACTTCGGCGTTGTATTAATTCCGCCACGGCCATATCTTCACCATTTAACAGTAATATCTTCTTACCCAGTTCAGCGGCAATTTTTTGCATCAACACCGTTTTACCAACCCGCCGGGCACCGACCAAAACCAAAACCTTTTGCGGTTTTAAACTTTTTATAATTGAGTTTTTTATGGTTCTTTTGAGATACTTCATTTTAAATATGGTTTATAATCTGACCATATTTACGTAAATATGGTCAGTGAGTCAACATGTTTTTATATAACCCTGTTTAATTTTGGAATGCGGAGTGCGGAATTATTAAAACTAATTGCTATTAGCTGTTGGCTATTTGCCTTTAGCTAAAAGCTAACAGCCAACAGCATAGAACCAATGGCTAAGTCTTCACTCCGCATTCCGAACTCCCTGTCTGCCGCCAGGCAGGCAAAATCCAAAATTCATTTATTCTTCACGCAGAAACCACATAATATATCCACAGGTATCACAAACATAGTTTTCGGCCTGCCGGTTGGCCCAATCCAATCCCCAAAAGGTCATACCAGGCTTATTCATCAAATTTTTCCGTTTCCAGAATTTGGGATTGCCGCAGATTGGACACTTCAGTTTATGACCCTGCAGTGTCCTTTCCACCGGCTCATCCTGATCCAGATTATCTTTTTCATCTAATATATGTTGTTTCTCCTGGTCATCCAATTTATCAAAGCATTTCTGGCAGATAGATTC
>CBDUVK010000511.1:0-1706 GCA_965370645.1 uncultured bacterium | reverse complement strand
ATTTTGAAACCAATCATTAAAACCTAATTTTGTGATGCTCATATTAAATCATCCATTACATTTTATAATAAAACCCCGGTCTTTGCCTCCTGTTATATTTTAAATATTGAAATATAACCCTGAATTTCGGGTATCATCTAAAAATCTCATATCTGTATCATTCAAAAAATTTGATTACAAATTTACCCTCGGCCTCGAGATAACCATAAAACATCCCGCCAGAATTGTATGAAATCGCCATATTGCCTTCATTATCCAGGCAAATCACACCGCCCCAGCCTTCAATTGCTGTCAGTTTATTAAGAATAACCTCATCCGCTGCTTCCTGCACAGATAAATCTTTGTATTTTACCAGGGCAGAGATATCCTTTGCCACATTCAGTCGCATAAAATATTCACCCGCACCACTGGCGGAAACAGCCACACTCTGGTTGTCAGCATAAGTTCCTGCTCCAATAATGGGAGAATCACCAATACGTCCAAACCGTTTATTCGTCATACCTCCCGTGGAAGTTCCCGCTGCCAGGTTGCCCTTCTGATCCAGAGCCACGGCACCCACTGTACCATATTCACAATCAGCAGTATGAATTTTAAAAAGAGCAGAAGATTCCGATTTCTTTCTTTGTTTCTCCTTCTCACGGACTTCCTCAAGTTGTTGCCATCTGCGTTTCGTATAAAAATATTTTGGATCAACCAACTCAATGCCCTGCGATTTTGCAAAGTCCTCCGCACCCTCACCGTACATCATGAGATGTCGGGAATTTTCCATAACTTTTCTGGCCAACATAATTGGATTTTTAATCCGTTTAACCCCGGACACCGCACCTGCATTGAGAGTTTTTCCGTCCATGAGGGAAGCATCTAATTCATTTGTTCCGGTGTTTGTGAAAACTGCGCCCTTACCTGCGTTAAAAAGGGGGGAGTCCTCCAAAATGATAATAGCGGACTGAACTGCATCAAGGCTGCTCCCGTTACTTTTCAAAATATCGTAACCAGCTTCAAGTGCTTCTGTCAGGACTTTTTTATAAGCAGCTTCCAATTCGGGTGAAATATCTTTCTTTTTTTCCCGGGATGCTCCACCATGAATCAGAAATCCGACAGTTGCTGGTTGAGACGATCTTTCTGATTCACCAAAACAGAAAATCCCTAAAAAAATGAAATTAATTGTAATGAATAGTAAAGTAAGGTACTTGAATAACATGTTATGACTCCGGCGTGATTTGCGAACAGACATGATCTTGGACTTTGACTGATAGGGCTCCAGGTTTCAATCAATTATTTAATGCCTGATTTACTTTAGATCATATTAAGACCGTCTCCAGCCCAATTCAGAGAAAATCCAGTCGTGAGGAGGAACTTCTATACTCAATATGATGATAGCAATTTAAAAATAAAATCAGGATTAAAAGTATAGGGATATTTCGGATGGTGAGTTCCTTCTGGTGGTGATTTTTATTACTTGTGGTCATATTTTACTTTTCCGGATTTCACTTAAGACATCATCCAGACCACCAACCACCAAATCGACATTTTCTTTCGAAAATACCATGGGAGGCTTGATCTTTAACACGTTGTGCAGGGGGCCATCGATACTTAACAGCACACCTCTATCCTTCATTCTCTCAACAATAACTTTAGCTTCATTCATCGCCGGTTCCAGTGTTTGGCGGTTAAGGATAAATTCAATACCAATAAACAGACCGAGT
>CBDUVK010000510.1:0-1717 GCA_965370645.1 uncultured bacterium | reverse complement strand
CATCATAATTACTATTAGTTACAAGGTGAGAAATGTTAGTACTATAATTATAATAACTCCTCGGGTGATTTGAAACTGTGAGTTGTTGAGTAAATCTACCTGATCTTCGTGAGGACTCACTTAATCTGCCAGGGCATTTTCCAGATCTGTTATTAAATCATCCGGAGACTCAATCCCCACGGATAGACGTAATAACCCGTCACCAACACCAATTGATGCCCGCTCCTCCGGTGAAAGATAGACATGCGAGGTGGAGGCCGGGTGTGAGATGAGGCTGGCTACGTCACCCAGGCTCACTGTGAATTGTATTAGTTCCAGCTTCTGCATTACTTTTTTTGCTTCAGTAAAACCGCCCTTAACTTCGAAAGACAACATACCACTGAAATCCTTGAATGATTCTTTGTTGAAATTATACTGGGGATTGGAGGGTAAACCGGCATAATTCACCTTTAAAATCTTGGAATGCTTCTCTAAAAATTTGGCAATCCGAAGTGCATTGCGGCATTGTCTTTCCAGCCGTACACCCAATGTCCGGATTCCCCTCAGGAGTAACCAGGCGATAAAAGGGGATATGATTCCACCAAAATATTTAAGGTGTGGGGTAATGGTTTCAATTTCTGCCCTGGAGCATACTACAGCCCCTCCGATGAGATCCGAATGGCCGCCCAGATATTTGGTCGCACTGTGAATAACCACGTCGCTGCCAGCTGCCAGAGGCTGAAATATGGGAGGCGGTGTAAAGGTGTTGTCTACCAGCAGCTTACAACCGTGCTGATGGGCGATCTCTGCCCATTGGGGGATATCGGCACTCACTAAGGTTGGATTTGCCAAAGGTTCAGTATATAGTATTCGGGTATTTTTTCGAATTTTTTGTTTGACTTCGGAGAGCCGGGTTGGATCCACAAAGCTGGTTTCAATACCGAGCTGCCGCATGTGCTCCTTTAGCAGGTGATAGGTACCGCCGTATATCAGGGAAGAGGCAACGATATGATCTCCCGGTTTGCAATAGGCTAAGACAGCCGCGGAAATTGCTGCCAATCCTGAACTGAAGCTTAGGGCAGCTTCTCCTCCCTCAATGTCTGCCAGGACCTGATTCAGCATCTCGATGGTTGGATTGCTGTATCGGCTGTATATAAATCCGTCCTTTTTCCCGATCAGAATATCGGTACCGCTTTCAACATCCTCATAGAGATAATTGCTGGTCTGATAAATAGGCGGGGTGGGTGTCCGTACCTTGGAGAAATCCATACCGCTTCCGCTATGGATAAATCGGGACTGGAGATTCCATTTGGGAGATTTCGGCATTTTAATCCTCTTGTTTAAAGATTTCAAATTTTAATAAGTTAAATGATGATGGCAGGAAGTAAAAAGTGAAAAGTAAAATGTACTCAAGGTTCAAAGGGTGTGTGCGACTAGTAAAGAGTAAGGTTTGTTCTTCGATCAATCTTTTTACCACTGAGTTCATCCTTAACCGAAATAGTAAGTTCATAGCTTCCGCTCTGTAAGTTGTTTACATCCAGCGCCAGATATTCATTAAAAAATTCTGCTGCGCTTTCTCGTTCACTCTGAATGGAGATAGAAGATGTTCCCACGCCTCCCAGGAGTCCGAACAGATTAGTGATTCCTCTCCTACGTGGGTTGGTATGGGTAAGACGATATTCGATGGAATATTGTCCCCTTCCATCAGAATTAAGAGTAAGATTATAAATTTCAAGAT
>CBDUVK010000509.1:0-1720 GCA_965370645.1 uncultured bacterium | reverse complement strand
GCAGGCAGGCGGACAGGCGTGTAATCAGTGGACAATTCCTTTAGCGATTTTGCGTGAGATTTTATAAATTAATTAAACTAGAACTCAGATGAAAAAAATTCTATTAATTCATACCGGCGGCACGTTTGGAATGATGCCTCTTCAGCCTTCTCAGGCTCTCGCCCCGGCAGACATACAAGAGCTAATTTTAAAATACCTGCCCGAAATCCGTTCGATTGCTCAGATCGATTTTGAAGTCGCCTTCAATATAGACAGCTCAAATATTCAAGTTGAACACTGGAAAAAACTAGGGCGCTTAATTAAACAAAAATATCAGCAATATGACGGTTTTGTAATCATTCATGGAACGGATGCCATGGTATACTCTGCTTCTTCACTTTCATTTATGCTTCAGGGATTGGATAAACCTGTAATACTTACCGGTTCCCAGAGACCTCTGGCGGTTATTCGTAGTGATGCTCGCAGCAATTTAATCAATTCAATTGAACTGGCGACTCGTAACATTCCCGAGGTCGGAATTTTTTTCGGTACCAATCTATACCGCGGGAATCGCGCCATAAAAATTTCCAATACCAGCTACAAAGCATTCACCAGCCCCAATAATCCCGCTCTGGCAGAAGTGGGACTTGATATTACGCTGTCAAAATATATTCTTCAGCCGGGTTCTTCCTTTAGATATCAGGATTCATTTGATGATCATGTTTTATGTTTCAAATTCCATCCGGGATTATCACCAAAATATCTGGAAAGTTTTATTGATTCACCCCTTAGGGGTATTGTGATTGAAGCACTTGGGGTAGGAAATGTGTCAATCCTGACCAACTCACTCATCCCATGGATCGAAAGAATGACCAAAGCAGAAAAGATCGTAGTCATAAACTCTCAGAGTCCTTATGGAAAAGTGGATCTTTCGCGTTATGAATGCGGACACCAGATAGAAGCTGCCGGCGGCATCTCAGGGTTAGATATGACCACGGCCTGTTGCCTGATCAAGCTCATGTTTTTATTCGGACAGAATCCCTCGGATATTTCAAAGCTGAAGCAGGGTTTTCTAGAACCGCTGGCCGGGGAATTATCTCAGTAAAAAAAGGGATCGAGCCCGGTATGATCCAAGAAAAGTATATTTGTAGGACCAGCGAAATCTCCCCGGAAAAACCTTACCTATTCAATCTAACTGACAATGAGCAGATGGTTATATTCCAGGTAGAACAAAATTATTATGCCCTGGAAAATCGTTGTCCTCATGCCGGGGCCTTATTACATGAGGGAATTATTGAAGGACAGATTTTGACCTGTATCTGGCACGGTTGGAAATTTGATCTTGATAGCGGACAAAGTTTAAACGAATACTGGGCGCGCATCAAGACCTACGGGATAAATGTAAAAAATAATGAGGTATATTTACTGCCGGATGAATAGGATTACTTTGAAAAGATCGTGGGATTAGAAATTTCTGCTAAAACAGATTATTTCAATACAAAATATTATAACTAACCTGAATTACTCAAATATTTTACCACAAAGTCACGAAGACACGAGAAAGCAAAAACCTATTAGTTTTAAAATAAAAGATGAAAATGTATTTATATAAAACAGATACTCCTTTTAAATCATTAATATTTTTGATTTTGTGCCTTAGTGTCTTGGTGGTTAAGAATAATAAGGTTAATTAACTCTTCGGTTGTATAATAACATCCTCTTTGACAGGTGTAAAAATACT
>CBDUVK010000508.1:0-1722 GCA_965370645.1 uncultured bacterium | reverse complement strand
GATTTACAAAAAAGAGAGGTAAATATTGGAAATGTTTCAATTTTTACCTATTTTTATGTCTGACAATCTTGCGGCTGGCAACCAAAACATTGGCCACCGAGGAGACCAAAAATGAAAAAATGCCTTCATCTCTTCCTAACCATTACGCTGTTACTATTCCTTCAATGCAGCAAGGAAGATCCCAAACCAGAAGCGTCTATGATCGATAGTTCTGCTCAAAGGTTACCTGCTCAGTATCAATCATTAATCGGCTTAGAATTCGGGCCAGATAGTTTTCCCGCTGGCTACCAGGAACATACAGGATATGTAATGGGTTTCATTGAGGGAGATGAATATATCATTGATCATGTATCACAAGAGTCGACCGAACTAGTATGGTTCTGTAAATTGACGCATCGGGATGAGGAAGGCCGTCCCTTCCTGAGAATCCTGGATGCTCTCATCCTTCCAAAATTCAATCCAAATGAACAGCTTTATTTAGGGACCTGTAGCTACAAAGATATGGAAGATCCTGAGATCGTAGCCTTTATCAAGGTAATCCAAAATGAACTTGAAACAAAAGTGGTTAAAGCCTGGCGTGCAAATCGCCAAACCAAGATTTTTGAAGAGATTTCAACCGAACATGTGATATGTGTAGATGAAAGCTTCTACCTTTAGTAGCTAATTGCAAAATTAAGATTCATTCACACTAACAATCAAAATACCCTCAAGATTGGAATAGATCAGTGGGAGATATTGTGATATGGAAATATTAGGAATCGATATTGGAGGATCTGGACTCAAAGCTTCAATTGTTGAGATTGAAAGCGGAAAATTAATAACAGAGAGGGAGCGAATCCCAACCCCCCGGCCTGCCAACCCTGATTCAGTGGCGAAAACTGTTTCAAAACTGGTTAAAAAATTTGACTGGAGCGGTCCGGTAGGATGTGGATTCCCGGCGGTGGTGCAGAATGGAATCGTCCGCACAGCTTCAAATATTGATAAAAGCTGGATTGGTACTGATGTAAAGACACTTTTCCAGGAAAGGACCGGTCGTCCGTTTTGTGTCATTAATGATGCCGATGCTGCCGGTATAGCAGAGATGACATTTGGTGCCGGAAAGAATAAAAATGGCTCGGTCGTCATTATTACCGTGGGTACAGGTATTGGATCTTCATTTTTTATTGAAGGACAGTTATTTCCGAATACAGAATTCGGGCAATTCCAAATGAACGGGAAAATAGCCGAAAAATATGCAGCAGACGCCACCCGTAAGGAGATGAATCTCTCCTGGAAAAAATGGGGAAAGCGTTTTAACGACTATTTGCAACACCTTCACTTTCTGTTATGGCCGGACCTTATTATTCTAGGGGGTGGGATAAGTAAAAAATTTGAAAAGTATTCTCAGTTCCTCCATATTAATACAGAAATTGTCCCGGCACAGTTGCTGAATGATGCCGGGATCATTGGAGCAGCTGTTGCGGCAAGAGATTGTAAGGTTGCATAATTAGTTAAATTATCTTTTTATTTTTTACGATTATTGCTTTTAATCCGAAAATACGGATCCTAAAACATTGATTTTTTATACACATTGCCTGATAATTAATTGAGTGTCATTGCGAGGAGTGACAGCGACGAAGCAATCTCCTGGTTTACTTGTAGAAAATTAGATTGCTTCGCTCCGCTCGCGACAGCTCGCTGAGTTTCGGAGTTAAAACAATAATCATTTTAATTTTTAATTTA
>CBDUVK010000507.1:0-1750 GCA_965370645.1 uncultured bacterium | reverse complement strand
AAAAAGTAATAGATAAACTCAGTTTAAAAGTTTCATGGGTCAAGGGTGTTTCAGAATTAAATGGCCAAAATTGTTTCTCTTTCATACCTAAATATACCCCGTAAGCAGCACCGTTTCTGAGAACAGCCCACATCAGCGGTCCCATCCAGTGCCCGGTACTCATAATTTCTTTGCCAAAATATCCTACTAATTCCACAATAACATTTTGAACGATGATACCTCCGAGCCAAGGCCAGAAAACAATACGGGGATTAATTAGCGCCGCTTCGTATGAGGCTGTGAGGCCAACCGAATTTGATATCAAAAACTTTACTCCTCCTTCAGTTGTGGTGCCAAAGCGGTAAGATCCTTCATAGCGGTCCAGAATATCACTATCTTCTTTTGAGAGCGATTCAGGTCTCTCGGATTTTACCCTGGTAAATGAACATTGAGTATGGTGATATGGCAGAATTGAAACTGGTGCGAGATCATAACCATATCCAGTACGGCTTCCACAACCAAATCTCAGGTAATCAGTATAAACCTTATCAGCACTATTATTATCAAAGTCGGTGACATCTTTGGAGGAATAACTGACAATTAAAAAATCCTCATCCAATTCTAAAAAAACTTTTCGGTACGGCTCTACCAAGCTGAAACCTAACTTAATTTCAGCAGCTCCGATTTTTGCAAATTCTCCCTCAAACTTAGACTGTTTGGGAGTATTATAACCATAGCTGAATTCTACTATCGGACGGCTATTTTGCCAGGGAACTTCCATTGAATAATCCCAGTTACTTTCATCATCCGAATTTGAAAGCTTTATCCCCGGCGACTGTGAGAATAAATGAGAGATTGTAAACAGAATTGAAAAACAAAGGACTGATTTAAGCATTCCACACCCCGTTTCATTTTGTACTTAGACTATTTAAACAAAATTAACACATAAATTGAAAAAAATAAATGAAAAGGAAAAATGACTTTATAAATTCTCTCTACTATGACATCAATCATCGCCGGATTAACATGTTTTATACCTAGAAGGTTATTGAAACGCCAAATTTGAGCGTTTCATGTGTTAAGGGCGTTTCAGATTTTATAGGCCAGTACTGATATTCACGCATTCCGAGGTACACGCCATATGAAACAGCGTTTCTCAGTACAGCATACATGATGGGACCCAGAGCGGGAGAACTCCCCACAATATCTTCAGCAAAACGCGATACCCCCCCTACAATAATCGTCTGTACAATGAGACCACCCAGCCAGGGAAAAAAAACCACCCGGGGATAAATAACGGCTGCTTCGTAAGATACAACAGCTGAAAGAGATTTGAATAACTGCACATTTACACCACCAGCGGTAGAGATACCCAGACGATACGATCCTTCATAGCGATCGAGGATATCACTATCATTTTTAGTGATATCCGGTAGACGTTCAGATTCAACCCGGGTCAATTCGCCCTGAACTTCATTAAACAACATGACGCCTAAAATCCATAATCGATAGCCATAACCTAAACGGTTACCAACACCAAATCTAACCATTTCCAGATTGGTTTTTACAGTCTCTTCTTCGTCTTCAATGACATCCAGCTCTTTGGAATAAATACCGCCAAAAATATATAATTCTTCCATATCCACCAGTAACTTCTTAAAAGGTAGGATTTTACTATAGCCAATGCGCAATTCACCAGTCCCCAGGCGAGTAAATTCCCCTTCATATTTTTTATGCCTGGGCATCGTCAGTCCATAACTGCCTTCCATAT
>CBDUVK010000506.1:0-1753 GCA_965370645.1 uncultured bacterium | reverse complement strand
TTCATAAATTAGTTCATCGGATCCCAGGGTGGCAACATAATCGGTTTTTGCTTGGATATTTTGATAACTTTATCGGAAACAAAATCCTGATGGATCACCAATCTGAACATATAGGCATCCAGCCATTCATCAGTCATACTCAGGTAGCCCTTCTCTCCCTTCTTCTCACCCCAGCTATTTTCCAGCAGCCATTTGGTAGGTTTACCAGTTTCGGAGGTATCGATACCCATCAAGGCCATTCCGTGAGAGGATCCCGAGTCATAGGTGAGGATGCGGGCGGTTTTATCCATTCCAAAATTTACATCAAAGAGAGCGTTATAATCATAGATATTAAGTGCCAGATAACCTCTCTCAGTATGGAGTTGTTTCCCTACATCGCAGGAAAAATACATGGGTTGATCAGCCAGAATCGATTTTTTTGCAAATTGCTTCATCTCAGCGGATGGTAAGTTGACAAATGTCCAGTTGGTACCTTCCCAGACATTACGATAGTATTCAATCTCATAAAATTTGTAATATTCCTTGGAAGGATCATCCATCATAAGAATATACTTTTCTACATCCTGTCCGATGAATTCCTTATAGAATTGCATGGGTGTATAAGTTTTGGATTTGCTTAGATTTCCATCTGAATCCTCATAGCGCCAGTTGAACTGTTTGGGCGGTTCGCCTAGTGAAATGATCAAAATTTGGTAGACCTCAGCCAATATTGCCACTTTTTTCTCACGGAGTTGTTTCTCGTTTTTGCCCTGCTGATGTAATTCTCTGATCAGATAGCCGCCCTCACGGAGTTTTCTCTTGAGAAGCCGGTTCATCATGCGGGTATTTTCGCTGGAAAAAGATTCCATCATCGCCTCGCGGGGAATTGCGCCATATTTTTTTATGAGATCCACCATCATGTTCCATACCCCGCCATCGTCTACCGGATTTCTAAACAGCCAATAGATAAGTCGATCTTCATTACTTTTATCCAAATTAGTTAAAATCGCTTCCAGAAAGCGGTTAGCTTTTTCAAGCTGGTCATAGAAAAACAGATAGTTCTGTGAAAAATCGAATTCCTTCATGTTATATTTTTTCATAACAGCAGGACGCAACACATTGAGGGAGGTAAATATCCAGCATCTGCCGGAAGATTTTTGATTGGTAACCTCACCGGTTTTGATTCGATAGGCAAAGTGGTGGTCCAGATCCTGGAAAGTTTCAAGATTGAGGGCCAGCTTTTTTATGTCGTTATTGGAGACAGCGTTCATTCTTGCCCTGATATCCTGGGTGATGGGAACTGCCTTTTCAATTTTTTCCAAAATTTGAGGGGAGAGAGATTCCTGGGTTAAAGATAGTTGCAAAAGAATGCATACTATCAGAAAAAAAGTGAAATGAATAATTTTACTGGGGTTCATAATTTACTCCTTTTAACCATTCTAGCATTATTTCAGCAAAGATAAGCGAATATTTTCATTTTGTAAAGAAATGAAAAATATTGGTGATCAATTTAACAGTACTATAAAGGCAAAACCACCGAAGCATTTCCGTTGCTTCAGTGGTTTTGAAAGGTGCTTTGGAGGCGTTATGCAGTTTTATGTACGGAGCAAATAAAAAAAGGTTACAGGTTTCTTAATTTATTTTTAATCATAGAATTCTGAAAAATATCTTGCAGGAGGTTGAGGATTCTATTAAATTTAGCGCGCTTTTTTAGTAAAATTCCGGCGTAGCTCAACGGTAGAGCGGGTGGCTGTTAACCACTAGGTTCGGGGTT
>CBDUVK010000505.1:0-1763 GCA_965370645.1 uncultured bacterium | reverse complement strand
TATATAGCCTCTCACCTTGCCGGAAGATTTCCCGGTAAAGTTCATTTTCATCAATATTTACAAATTGTCGGTTTTCCAGAATTTTCTGTCCTCCCTGGACCACCGTATGAACAGGTGATTCCAGAATACCATACACCCAGTGCCCCCAAAAATTTTGATCAGTGAAAGGCGTAGGAGGTACATAGTCCCATACAATAAAATCAGCCCGGTCACCTTTCTGTAGAGAAGGAAAGTCAGAAAAAACCTGTTTCACAAATTTATAGCCATCCAAATATATTTTTTCGATCCATTGAAAGGCTTCTTGGAATGAATTACCCTGGTGGCGGTAGAGCAGATAAAGTTGTTTCATAGTACGTGCAATATTGGCATGCATCCCATCAGTTCCCGGAAGAATGGGAATGTCCGTTAATGCTTTTTTATAATCAGGTAAACCCACAGCATTATTCATATTAGAATCCGGATTATAGGAAATGGCACTGCCTTGTTTTGCAATAAGCTGATAGTCGCTTTTTTCCAGGTAGATTCCATGCCCCAATATGGTGTGGGGTGTTAATAAATTAAACTTATCCAAACGTTCGGTGGGCGTCATCCCGAAGTTATTGCGGCTATAGTCCATTTCGTGCTTATCTTCTGCAAGATGAATATGGATGGCCGTTAGCAATTCCTCCCGCATTTCAGAAGCTGCTTTTAGTGTGTCATCGGACAATGTGAAAGGTGCATGCAATCCCAGCATCCCCCGAATATCTCCCTCAGAATGGTGGAGGATAAAATCCCGGTTCTCAAGTAAAGATTCCTGTGCTCTATCCTTCTCATTGCGGTCTGAGGTTTCCAGACAGAGAACAGCTCTTAGTCCGTATTTACTCACGATATCAGCGATTATACTTAATATACCCTGCGAAGCATTGGGAGAAGCATGATGATCGAAAATGGTAGTCACTCCCTGACGGATGGATTCCAGCATCGAGAGATGGACCGAGGCCCGGATCATATCTTCATCCAGAAAGCGGTCCAGCTTCCACCATAAATTCTCCAGGATTTGCAGGAAATTATTCTGGGGACCGCTGAGGGGGAGCCCTTTTGCCAACCGGGAATAGAAATGATCATGAAAATTTACCAGGGGAAGGGTGAGTACCCGACCTCCCAAATCCGACGCCAACTGATTGCTGCCTTTTAATATTGTACTCTTATCGGGCAGGCTAATTTTAAAGTCTTTTGGTACCACCTGCTCAATTATATCGTCAGAAATATGGAGATCTCCAAAAACCGGTTTCACCTTTCCGGAGTCAAGTTGACAAATCCAGGCATTTTTAAAGATTTTTTTGGGCGTGGTCATTATTAATTAGCCGGTATTTTTCGTTATTATTCCAGAATTATTCATCACGCAAAGCAGCTTAGAATATGAACCTGAATTATCTTCATGAGTCCACGGATTACACTGATTTTCACGAATTGTATTTTAATTCATTTTACAAAAAATACAATGAAAATATTCGTGTTAATTCGTGGATAAAAGATTTTGCATTCTTGGCATCTTTGCGTGAACTTTAAATAATTTACAATCTATATAGGTCTTATCCACTGCCCATATTCAAATGCCTCCAGTTGTTCACCTTGCTCATTAAACAGGCTTTTCCCCCTCAAGAAGGTTTTTTCAACTCCGGCAGATCAAAACATTTCGCAATATGTTAGATCGATGTGGTGCCATGTCATAAACCAACAGCCTGATTAAAATCCTTTATCAATTGATTCCATTGAGGTACGAC
>CBDUVK010000504.1:0-1773 GCA_965370645.1 uncultured bacterium | reverse complement strand
CAGCAACATCAGGTGGAGTGTTCTTGGTCTTTGTATCGAGTGTTTTGTTTCCGGCACTGACACCTCAGCGATACATTTCTCCTAAGCTCTATTTCCTGATTAGAAGCACCTAGTTGACGCTATTCACCTCATCGGATAGTAATCGGGGAATTGTTTCATTACTTAGCGGATCAAAATTGCTGAAAAAATTACAGGGATCATCCCGTAGCTGAATTTCTAAAAAAATCTGCATTTGCACTAATTTTGAGAATGATCAGCCGATAAGATAGAAAATCCGATGATCAGTTTAACGCGGCGGTAATATATATCCTTCAGAACCAGCCGGTCCTCAATTATATCACTGACACTTTCATCATCAAAACTCACCTCCCGGTCAAATTGATCGCGGCCAAAACTGTAGGTAAGCCCTACAATCATATCCAGACGCCAGAAAGTCAGCGAACTTCCTGCGGTAATATGATAAATATTCCAATTGGAGGTTGCAAATGGAGTGAGTGAACCTCGTATCTTGGCGCTTCTGTCGCTAATAACGCTTCCATAGAGAGATAGTCTCTCGTGAAAGGTGTGTTGATAACCCAATCCCACATTTATGACTGACTTCAATTCATGTTCATAAGTCTGGGATATGACCTGACCCGTGGTTTGACCGATAAAATCTTCAGGTTTCATAACTGTAAACCGGTCAACCTTGTCAAACCATTCCATGGTAAAATAGAGGGATGTTTTCTTATACCGGTAATGTGCTCCTATTGCTATAGAAAGGGGTGAACGATAGTAGGCGCTTAAATCTTTCTGAAAATTACTCACAAGCATGGATTGATCGATAACAGTGGATCCACTATCCGGATTGACGATTGATAAATTTACCAGGGTAGAACCGGAACCAAACAGACTGATACTAGGCATTGTCAGGGTAAATCCAAATGAGAGTGGGCGGTAATCAAAAGCCATACCCAATTTCCAGAGCGTACGCACATTGTAATAATCAAAATCCCGGTAGAATATTGCCGCTGATCCTGTCCCGGTTAAGTCAACAGTTTGCCCGATCGCCTGATAGCGTCCCTGCTGACTGCGATATGAAATATATTGAGTAATACCAAATGCGGTGCTTTTAACAATATTCCTCCCATAGGTTAATCCGCCCCAGTATTCATCCAGATTTTGAAGTACGATTAACTCCCCACTGAAATATTCCTGTGCAGGATTTCCGACCTGAACGGAATTTCGATCATCAATGCGCCGGCCATCGATTTGAAATTTATAGCTATGTCTGGTTAAGAAAGAAAATGCCAGGTGATTTTTCAGCGCTTTGGACGAGGTCAGTCTTGCTGCGAAAATCCCGGGTGCATTCCCGCTCTGAGTTGAACTTAAGTCTACGCCATTTTCTGCTGCATCTTTGGCCGTGATTTGCGAAAATTCAAAAGCATTAGTGGTTAGGACCAGTGATTGCTCCGGAGAGAGAGGAATAGCACCGGGATTATAATAGGTTGAGCTGAGATCTTTGACACTGCCCACTACCAGACCACTCAGCAAATCTGCCCGGGTACCATACTGATGGACCCAGTAATGGGAATCCTGGGCATTAAGCAGCTGAGTTATGAAAATTATCAAAATGACAATACAGCAAGTCAGGTTCATTGATTTGCAATTCGTGAATATACTCAGATAGGTATCGATGTCTCACCTCACTGTAGAAGTTAATTTCTAAATAAAAAATAGCAACTCCGAGATTTTATTGCAAGATTAATTCCTTTCCCCTTTCCCCGACATGAA
>CBDUVK010000503.1:0-1779 GCA_965370645.1 uncultured bacterium | reverse complement strand
TCTGTATATCATTACAATTTACATGATAAACAGAATTGTATAATCACTGGTTAGCCTACAATCTGTAACATCGACATACTATCTTATAGGCAGTAAATTATTTAAGGAGGATCAAATGAAAATCGGTTTTGATCAAAACATAAGTATGGTTGTAAAAATAGGTGTCATTGTTAAAGCGATTCTGTATATTGGATTGATGTTTGCCGTACTTTTTATATCTGCTGATCGATGGGATTATTGGTATGGATGGACATATTTTCTTTTGTACATTTATCTTTATTTATTTAATTTTATTATAATCCCATCTGAACTTGTCCAAGTGAGATTCAAACCTGGTGCTGGGACAAAAAAATGGGATTATATATTTATTGCCCTTTTTCTACCTTTAGCCATTATTATTCCCCTTATTGCTGCTTTAGATGGAGGACGGTATCATTGGACGGGCGATTTTCCTCTATGGGTAAATATTTTGGCATTTGTTATTGTTTTTCTCGGATTTTCGTTGGAGATCCTGAGTTTGTGGAAGAATCGCTTTTTTTCAAGCACAGTTCGCATTCAAAAAGACAGAGGTCACTATATTATCGATAAAGGACCATACGCATTCATTCGACATCCCGGTTATGCTGGTGCTATCATTTCTTCTTTTGGCATAGCGATTGGGTTGAACTCTCTATGGGCGTTGATCCCTGCAGGATTATATACGATGTTGTTTATAACTCGAACTATTCTTGAGGATGGTACCCTCCAGAAGGAATTGCCCGGTTATGCGGACTATGCTGCAAGGGTAAAATATCGATTATTCCCGGGAATATGGTAGAAGCTACCATTTAAATTTTCGTCAGGCTATCGGGATAGGACCCCCCATCACTGAGGAGCCCTCCCACCCCACCTGGCATACCGATCGGTACCTCGGCGGTTCGGCTGATCAGGCAGGTTAATTTCCGGGTAGGTATAAACCAAGATCAAGGAAATATTTATTCGGCAAAGCTACAATCACCCATTTAACCCTGCTCATACGCCAATGTTTCTTGCGGGCGCACCCGCAGGACACGGCATGTTTGTGAGATATCCCACGCTTGAGCAGGTTACGGATTTTAGTTCTGGGATTCTTCCATTGTTTCCAGAGAACACAGCGTAATCGTCTAATTATCCAGCCATTCAAGGATTTAAAGATGTGTCGGGTTTCCGAAAGGCTGTAATAATTCCACCAACCTTTCAGGTACAGATTCAGCTTATGAATAATCTGTGCCATACTTTTACCACAGTTGCGGTCGGTCAGTTCCCGGATTCTTGCTTTGAAGCGCTTAATTGTCTTCCTGTGAATCCGAATCTTTGTCTGACCACACATACTGATAAAGCTAAACCCAAGAAATTTGCGCAGCCATGGTCGGCTGACAGCACTTTTATCCTCATTAACCTTAAGTTTAAGCTTATTTGTTATGAACTTGGTAATGCTATCCATAACACGAACAGCAGCTTTACTGCTTTTAAGATAGATCACAAAGTCATCAGCGTACCTGACAAAATTAAGCTCTCTCTTCTCCAGCTCCTTATCCAGTTCATCCAGAACTATATTGGAAAGTAACGGAGAAAGTGGGCCGCCCTGGGGGGTTCCCTCAAGGGATGGGGAAACCAGACCATCGATCATTATTCCGGCTGTCAGATATCTTCGGATTAACTTTAAGACTCGTTTATCCTCTATCTTTGTAGCCAGTCTGCTTAATAGACGGTCGTGGTTCACCCTGTCGAAAAATTTTGACAGATCAATATCAACAATGT
>CBDUVK010000502.1:0-1786 GCA_965370645.1 uncultured bacterium | reverse complement strand
CTTTATTTCTTGACTTTCGTACCAAGTTAAAATATATTACCGATCGGGAATAAAGTATCGTAGAACTGAGCCACGGTAATTAATTATCCCCTTCGGGAATAATTACCACCAAATTCCAATTATTTTATAAATTATTCCCGTTCGGGTAAAAAATGAAACCACCACAAACAAATCAAAGTAGCAGCAAAACTTGGATCGAGGTTTCCGATCTAAAAACCATTGGCGCCCTGCTACGCACAAAACGCAAACAGATGAAGTTGACCCAGACCGAGGCTGCCGGACTGTGTAACGTTGGCACCCGATTCATTTCCGAGCTTGAAAATGGAAAGCCAACAATGCATTTTGATAAAGCACTTAAAGTTTTAAAACGTTTCGGATTTTCATTCGGCATCCGAGAGAGATAATCATGGTATCGGAAAGATTGAGCGTATACTTGCACAATTCTCTCGCAGGACACCTATGGCTCAGTGACACCAACCGCTATTCCTTCCAATATGATCCTGGCTATTTAGAAGACCTGGAAGCAATTCCCCTATCCTTGTCATTACCAATGAGGGAGGCGCCTTATACAAATGATACGGCCAGACCATTTTTCAGCAATCTTTTGCCGGAAGGTGAAGTTAGATCGCTTATAGCCAAAATAAAACAAATTTCTGAACACAATGATTTCAAATTGCTTGAAGCAATTGGAGGAGAATGCGCCGGCGCGGTCTCCATTATTCCAAAGCACATGACTCTCGGAACAGAATGTGATTACACGGCGTTACCTGGGCAGGAACTAGAAGATATTATAGCGGATAATTCAATACGACCGGTACTAATTTTAAAAGACGAATTACGGCTTTCCCTGGCGGGGGCGCAGAATAAAATTCCGGTATATATTGATAACGGCAGGTTTTATCTGACCACAGGAATTGCACCAAGCTCCCATATTCTAAAACCACCATCACCATATTTTGAAGATATGGTTCAAAACGAGTATTTTTGCATGAGGCTCGCTGAAGCCATTCAACTGCCGGTACCCAGGTCAAGCATCTGGAAAGGGGAAAAGCACATCGCATACATCGTGGAGCGGTATGACAGGAAAAAAGTGAAAGGCGGAATAATTGAGCGGCTTCATCAGGAGGATCTATGCCAAGTGCTAGGTTTTATGCCTGACCAAAAATATGAAAATGAAGGCGGTCCCGGCTTAGCGGAGTGTTGCCAGATTCTTGACATGTATAGCTCACAACCAATACTGGATAAGCAGGCGATAATAAAATGGGCAATATTTAATTATTTCATCGGCAATGCCGATGCTCATGGTAAGAATCTGTCATTGATACGGGAGATAGGCGGTAGCATTCGTTTGGCGCCATTTTACGATCTAATTTCAACAAGAGCGTACCCCGAAATTTCAAAAAAAATGGCTATGAAAATTGGGAATGAAACCCGATTTGACTGGATCATGGAACGCCACTGGCGACTGATGGCCGATCAACTCGATCTAAAATTTACCTATTTCAAAGGACTTTTTAAGGAAATAGCCGAAACACTTGAAAAAGATACGTTAGAAATGGCAGACTCAATCATATTAGAATACAACGGGGCGAAGACGATTCAGAAAATCTGCGGTATTATAAAGACCCATATCATGCATGTAAAAACTTACCTATAGATTGTTCCTTTCTCACTCACTAAAAAGAAACAGGGAATTCCAGCGAATCATCAAGCTCGGGCCGATCGGTGGGATTGTCTTTTTTGAACACAAGAACCCCGCGGGTGCCGGCACCCGGTTTTTTAAAAT
>CBDUVK010000501.1:0-1788 GCA_965370645.1 uncultured bacterium | reverse complement strand
TTTCAGCCGAAAGTCGAGAGCTTGCGCCGCATAGAAAAGTTCGATGGCCACAATCTTCTCTAAATTTTCAACGATCCGGGATGCCTTGCGAGCTGCAATGGGCGCCATACTGACGTGATCTTCCTGATTTTCGCAAGTTGGAATGGAATCAATACTGGCAGGGTGAGCAAGTGACTTATTTTCAGAAACAAGAGATGCTGCCGTGTACTGGGCGAGCATTAATCCACTCTCTAATCCGCTATTATCAATCAAAAACGAAGGCAGCCCGCCATTCAGGTTTTTATCAGAAAGTCTGAATACCCGTCTCTCCGCAATGCTGCCAACTTCACACATGACGATTGCCAGTAGATCTGCTGCAAATGCGATCGGCTGGGCATGAAAATTTCCCCCGGAAATCGCTTTATTTGCTTCCGGAAGTTCCGGCAGAATGATGGGATTATCCGTAGTGGAGTTCATTTCAATTTGAATAATACTCTTTATATAATCTATGGCACTTCGTACTCCGGCGATAACCTGGGGATGGCAGCGCAGGCTGTACGCATCCTGCACTTTTTCCGGATATTTATCGATGAGCAGACTCCCGTCAAACAGGCGCCGGATATTACGCGCGGTTTCTATTTGACCGGGATGGGGCCGCAATTCGTGGATCTCTTTCCGGAACGCGCTGGATATTCCCTGTAAAGCCTCTAAGGTCATTACCATAGCAATATCTGCAAGTTTGATCAGCCTCTGTGCCCGGTAGAGGGCTAGAGCCAGTATGGCAGTCGATATCTGAGTACCATTATTAAGTGCCAATCCTTCCTTCGCTTCCAGTACAATTCTGGGAATTTCCGCTTTTTCCATGGCCTCTTTTCCGCTCATGACCACCCAGTTTTTTTGCTCACGGTCATACCAAAATGCCTTTCCACTATCCTCCTGTTTGTCCCTGACAACTCCCCGGCTTATGACCAGAGCCATGTGGGAGAGGGGTGCAAGATCCCCGCTTGCCCCAAGAGAACCTTGTTCCGGGATCCATGGGGTTACTCCTTTTTCCAACATTTCCAGCAGGGTTTTGGTAACCTTTATCCTTACACCGGAATATCCTTTAACAATGGTATTGACACGCATGAGCATGGCTGCCCTGACAACCTCAATCGGTAGTGCATTTCCCAATCCGGCAGAATGGCTCATAATTAAATTTCGCTGCAGGTCTTTTAATTTTTCTCTATCGATTGAAACCGTTGCTTTAGATCCAAAACCGGTATTGATTCCATATACAACCGGACTACCTTCCTGTTGGACCTTATCAACCCATTTACGACTTCGTTTCATGCGAATCTGAGCATCCTCGGATATTTTGATCTTCAAATCCAGGTTATGCGCAATATGAACTAAATGATCAAGTGTCAGGTTCTCACCGTCAATTGTAAGATGAGTTTTTTTTGAAGTACTCTCTTCCACTATTTGCCTCTTCAGTTATCACCGTAAATTAGAGAAAATTCATATTCACTGACAGTGAATTTTTTTTATCCTTTTCATACAATTTCATTTTTCTAGCTAAGACTTACATAATCTGCTTAATTCATAAATTTGCATGAAATCAAATAATTGTTCATTCATCTCTTACCACGGTTTTTCCCGAAGGGATTCCTAATGGAAAAAACCGTGGCAAGTTGAATTAAACAGGATAATTGACATTCCATCTTCCTATAACCATCCCATTACATAATTATAATAAAATAAATTTCTGGCAAGGATTTGGTCCCGGTAGGGACAACATGAAATTAGCCCGGCAATTTATTGCTAAAT
>CBDUVK010000500.1:0-1802 GCA_965370645.1 uncultured bacterium | reverse complement strand
TAAAGAACATTGTTTACTTATTATACCGTCATCAGGTTTGACAAATTTTTATTTCTCTTTATTTTCAATTTAAGAAATAATAAATTACGATAATCACAATAAATTAAGGGATTTTATACGTTAATAATCGGGTTTAAAACTTAGTTATTTAAGAGATAGTTCTCATAATGTATGTGATTCTGAATTATCCGCAATTAATAATAAAGACTTTATGATAAATAATTCACGATTGATGTTGAAAATAATTTCGAACGTAGAAAGGATTTAAGTATGGCAGACAAATCATTTAATGCCTTTGCCATGGCGCAGGCCCAATTTGATAAAGTCGCGGATATTCTGAGCCTTGATGAAGCCACCCGGGAGCTGCTTCGAAATCCCATGCGTGAATACCATTTTAATATCCCGATTCGTATGGATGATGGCAGTTTTAAAGTGTTTCGGGGATTTCGAGTCCAACATAACGATGCCCGCGGTCCCGGAAAAGGCGGGATCCGTTTTCACCCCCAGGAAACGATTGATACGGTTCGTGCACTGTCGATGTGGATGACCTGGAAATGTGCTGTTGTCGATATCCCTCTGGGGGGAAGCAAAGGGGGGGTGGTATGCGATCCTCACAATCTGAGCATGAGAGAGCAGGAACAGATTTGCCGTGGCTGGGTTCGCCAAATATCACGCGATGTAGGTCCGGTTAAAGATGTCCCCGCACCGGATGTTATGACCAATGCCCAGCATATGCTGTGGATGCTGGACGAGTTTGAAGCCCAGCATAATGGAAAATTCCCGGGCTTTATAACCGGAAAACCGGTTGGGATGGGTGGATCTCTGGGTCGGACTGAAGCCACAGGTTATGGTGTCATTTTTACGGTACGGGAGGCCTTACGTGAACTTGAGCTGCAACCTGAAGATACCATAGCCAGTTTTCAGGGATTTGGCAATGTGTCACAGTATGCAATACAATTGTATAATCAATTAGGTGGGAAAGTTATATGCGTTTCCTGCTGGGATCAGGAAGATCAAACCTCTTATTCATATCGAAAATCGACTGGTATCGATTTAGAGGAACTGCAAAAGATCTCTGATAAATTTGGAGGCATTCATAAAGGAAAAGCCAAGGAAATGGGGTATGAAGTATTATCAGGAGATGCCTGGATTGAACAGGAAGCCGATATTTTGGTACCCTCGGCACTGGAGAATCAGGTAACGGCTGCGAATGTGACTAAAATCAGTAAACAGGTTAAAGTGATAGCAGAGGGCGCTAATGGTCCCACAACACCTGAGGCTGACAAGGTAATTCATGAACGGAACATTTTTATGATCCCGGATTTTCTGGCAAATGCCGGGGGAGTTACCTGCAGCTACTTTGAACAGGTACAAAGCAACATGAATTATTTCTGGGAAAAAGATGAGGTTCTGGGGAAGCTCGATGTCAAAATGACCGCTGCATATCGGGCGGTTAGTGAACTGGCCCGGAAAAGAAAACTCTATATGAGGGATGCAGCTTATGTAATTTCGGTAAGCCGGGTTGCTCAGGCATGCAAGGATCGCGGTTGGGTCTAATTCACGGCTTATCTCAGGTCACCTGAATCCTGTTGAAGTATGGAATTTAATTTAGTATTATAATGATGAAAGGTAATTTGAGATTCGTATCATAAAATGCATCCTTAATTTCTTAATAATTTTGATTCCCGTGTAGATCTCACGGGAATCTTTATTTTGTGTCAATTTATATCAATGTTGATATAGCGATGGCAAAATTTGAGCGAAAATTTTTCAATAGCGATGCAGATTTTACTACTATTGGA
>CBDUVK010000499.1:0-1806 GCA_965370645.1 uncultured bacterium | reverse complement strand
TGATGGTAAATTCAATTTTCTTTCAGAGAACTGATTTTAAATAGTTGTTAAAAATCAGCGATTTTAGAAACTACTTTTAATGCCTCCTCCGAAATAATCTTTGATCCCTCACTGATTTTTAGTTCCGGTGATTGGCATAGTATGTTAATCGCTCCTGATAATATTGTGAAGTATTTGCTCTGAATATGTGCCTTTAATAGATCATAGTTATGCCACTCCGATTCAAGATAAAATTCATCTATTTGGTCTCTGTCTTTCCGGAGATGATATCTCAGGCAGCCTTTTTCTTTTCTTAATTGGTCAATCAAACCTGGTGATGAACGGAAGCCACATAAAAGTCGTAAAAACTCTTTTTTCTTTCCGGGACGGATTTTCACTTTGATGGATACTTCGATCATGGACAGTCAAACATTATTTGAGTAGAATATTTACTAAAGGCACATTATAAACTTACAATTTGTGTGCCAATCGAGGTTTTAGTGTAATGGGGCAGATATAAAGATATGATTGTTATGATCTTAAACGAACAAAGATAAATGTGGTCAGAGGAGATTTATATTAAATTGAGGGACGGTATTCCGCATCAAGGACGGAATACCGCTCTTACCTACCTTCTTAATTTGGTCTTTTAATACCCAATTTTTTCATTTTGTCCCGCAGCGTGCTGGGTTTTAATCCTAATATTTCAGCCGCACCGTTTGTGCCTTTGATCTTCCAATTACATTTTTCCAGGATAGTTGTTATGTGTTTCCGTTCAATTATTTCCAGCGTTTTGTTCTGGTCGATTTCTTGGAGGGGCAGTTCGGGTAACGAGATATGCAGTTCAGGTCCCGGAGAAGTTATTACTGCACGCTCGATAAGGTTTTCCAATTCCCGTACATTTCCCGGCCAGTTGTAGTTTTGCATATTTCGGATCATTCGCCGGGGAATAGTATTGAACTGTTTTCTCAGTCTTTTACTAATTTTCTGTGTTAATGCATTGACCAGTAGCGGGATATCATCCCTATGTTCCCGGAGAGGGGGAATAGTGAGGGGAAAGACGTTTAAACGATAGAAGAGATCCAGGCGGAAACGGCCATCCTGAACTTCCTTTTGTAGATCCCGGTTGGTTGCTGCAATTACCCGGACATCTACCTTGAAGCTGCGGGGATTGCCCAGACGCTCGAATTCTCCCTGCTCCAACACCCGCAATAACTTGGGCTGTAATTCTAATGGTAAATCTCCAATTTCGTCCAGGAAAATAGTTGTACCGTCGGCAAATTCAAATCGCCCGATTTGCTGTTTGTTGGCACCTGTAAATGCGCCTTTCTCATAACCAAATAGTTCACTTTCTATTAGTGTGGCTGGCAAGGCAGAGCAGTTGACCTTTACCAATAGCCGCTTTCCGCGTTCACTGATTTTGTGAATGGCTTGGGCTATTAAATCTTTACCAGTTCCTGTTTCCCCCAGAATCAGAACTGGAGTAGTGGTCGGAGCAATCTGCTCTACCTGGTGGAGAATGTATTTCATCTCATTACTTTCTCCGATAATTTCATCAAAGCTATGGATCACTTTAACTTCTTCTTGCAGGTAAATATTCTCCGACTCAAGTTGTTGAACTAAATGATTGATTTTTTTATCAGCTTTTCTTCTTTCTAAGGCATTGACAAATATCTCACCAATGAGCTGCAGACGTGGTATCAATTTGGCAGGCCAGCTTCTTTCGTGTTTTAAATTGCCCAGGGTCAGAACATAATGGAACGATCCCTCAAACGATATCGGGATCATCAGAGTGGACTTGATATGAATTTGTTCCATGAACTTTCG
>CBDUVK010000498.1:0-1843 GCA_965370645.1 uncultured bacterium | reverse complement strand
AGATTGAGGCTAAATAGATGATTTTGGAAAAGGTGCATATCAACCATGGGTTGATCGATTCTGAATTCGATCAAAAGAAATAGAACAAAAAACAGAGCCCAGATTGCAAAAAGCAGGATAATGAGAGCGTGAGAGAACCCGATTCTTTGTCCCAGGGTTAACGCCAGCAGAAAGCTGATCAAACTAATAAATAGAGTTGCCGCACCATAAAAATCAAAATGTTGGTCCTTCTTCATTTTACTTGATGGTATAAATCGATAAACCATTACAATGCCCAGGATACCGATCGGCAGGTTGACAAAAAAAATCCAATTCCAGGAGATTATGTCAATGATAATGCCGCCCAAAGAGGGACCAGTAATGATGCCGATTGAAACGATGCTGCCGATAATGCCCAGGGCCTTTCCTCTTTCTTCTAAAGGAAAGGCTTCGGTGATAATCCCCGCTCCCAGGGAGATCATCATGGCACCACCGATCGCCTGAATCACCCTGAAGGCAATGAGCCAGTGAATGCTCATCGATATGCCGCATAAAAAAGAGCCCAGGCTAAAAATCAGCATTCCCACCAGGTAAATAGACTTTTTACCCACAATATCTGCCCACCGCCCTATGCTTAGTAAGAGAGTTGCTAATGTAAGCAGGTAACTCAATACCACCCATTGAACGGTTGCAAAGCGGGTATCAAAAGTATTTACCAGAGTAGGTAGAGCGACATTGACGATGCTACTGTCAATAGTGGCCAGAAATACGCCCATCCCCACTGCTGCTAAAATTGCCCATTTACGGCTGTAGTCCGGATTTTTATTTGGCAAGATATTCTCGGTGATGGGTTAAACGGATAGAGCTACGATTATTAAACTAGTTAAGGTGATAAAATTTAGTACAAACCTTTAAAAAATCATCGTTCTATTTATCCCTGTAGATTTCGACTAATTTGAAGGCGGTTTTATCAGATTGGCCGGATAATAAAAAATCTTCTATACTCAATCATAAAATGAGATTGCTTTGTCTCGAGCACTCGCAATTTTAAAACATATAGAAATACTAACAATATTGAGTGCTCGATCCTCGCAATGACAGAATAAGTGGCATTCTGATAAAACTATAGATCGAATTTAACTGCTACTGTTGTAAGCTATTATTCCGAAAAACCTTCATGAAGTAATCTAATAAACCAGAAAGAAAACCACCCACTAAAAAAAAGAGTAAGGATTAGACGATTCCCAATTTTGGGAATACCTATGATGATAACCTGTCCCCGGACTAATTCCAGAATATATTTGAAGAGATAAAGTAAAAGTCCGGCAAATATAACAAGGCCCACAAAATTTTGTTGCATAGCAGAACCGATAGATCCCTGTGCAGTTGAAAAAAATGCACGCGATACTCCACAGGTTGGACAGCTCAGATTTGTGATTGACTTAAATAAACAGGTTGGTAGGGGTAAATCCTCCAGGTGAACCACATAAGGGAGAGTGAATAATAGGAGCAAAACGCCTGAAATAATCAACCTGATTAATCTTTCTGAAATATTTAATGATCCTTCTCTCATACTTCGATTTCCTATGAGTCGCTGACTGGGGTGACTTTTCCTGAATCCCCTTCTTCCTCTGGGGGAAAAATTTCAAATTCAGGTCCAAATTGTGTAAGAAATTCTACGCTATATGCCCGAAATGTGTAGGAGAAGGGTAATAATAATACCGAACCAACGTAAGGTAATATGAGGAGGACAAATCCCATACAGCAGGTCAGAACTCCGGCGACGACAATCCCGATTCCCAGCCCCATATAAAGGACAAATAGGAAGAGACCGTACAAAAGAAAGTGACCGGTATTTTCCCGG
>CBDUVK010000497.1:0-1864 GCA_965370645.1 uncultured bacterium | reverse complement strand
GTGCAGGGTACAATTGAATCGTTTTCAGAAAATTCTGTCAAAGTAAAACTCTGGGAAAGTCGACATCCTGAGAACCAGTACTATATAAAATCTGAGGATGGGACACGTTTTCCATTTCACCACATCGATGGAGAACTTGTTTCCAGGGAACCGGAAATTATTCAGTCAGGCACTGGTTTAGAGATCAAATTATCCATCTCCGAGACTCTTCGTGGAAAACAAAAGGAAAATATTGGGAGTACTCTCGAAGAGGTTCTTATTGGAAATAAGGAGACTGGAAAACAGGGTATGATCCCCAGTAATATCTTCTCTGCTATGGCACGAATGGAAATCCTTCCCTTGATTATATTCTCTCTGATTTTAGGTGCAGCGCTTTCCGTTCTGGGTCCACGAGCACGTTCCACCATTGAGGTCCTATCAACACTAAATGACGCCGTAATGAAACTTGTCCACTGGATTATGATTATTGCACCGATAGGTATTTTCGGATTAATCGCAGCACGTATTGGCCATGCAGGAGGATTCAGCGGTTTCTTGCCAGAATTATGGTCTCTTGGTAAGTATAGTTTTACAGTCCTGGTGGGCTTGGCGATTCACGGGATCATTGTTTTACCGATTATCTTAAAATTCATCGGGCGGCGGAATCCCGGAAACTATGTAAAAGGTGTGGGAGCAGCCTTGTTGAATGCCTTTTCGACGGCTTCCAGTTCCGCAACATTACCCCTCACTCTACAAGGGGTCGAAGAAGAAAACGGTATATCAAATCGAACAGCTAGTTTTGTGCTGCCATTAGGCGCAACGATTAATATGGATGGCACGGCACTTTATGAAGCTGTTGCCGCTATGTTTATCGCCCAGGTCTATGGAATTTCTATGGATCCTGTGATGCAAGGAGTTATTTTTCTGACCGCAACACTGGCAGCGATAGGCGCTGCCGGAATTCCTGAAGCTGGATTAGTCACCATGATAATTGTCCTTAGAGCGGTTGGTCTTCCTATTGAAGGGATTGGATTACTATTAACTATTGACTGGCTCCTGGATAGATTTCGGACCACAGTCAACGTTTGGGGAGATAGCGTCGGCGCAGGTGTTATAGAAACTCTGGAAAACAGGACAAAAAAGAAAAGTTAAATTCATATAAAACTATAAAAATAAAAGTACTTTTTATAATTTTGAGCCACTCCTGCTCAGAAGGAATTAGATATGATGCGCACCTCGGTCAATGTGTGGAGCGACAGCTGCGGAACTGCAATCATTGCCCATTCCGAAGGGGAAAAACCATTAATGCAAATCAATCGAGCCGTATAATCTTTTAAAATGTCACTCTGAAAAAATTTTCCCGGAACATATGCGTAGTGAGGCAGATTATTATAATCTGTCGATATCTAAAGCAATGCGAAAATCCCGGGTGGTTAATCCCCCCACATCATGGGTTGAAAATTTTAAAATTACTTTATTGTAGACATTGAACAATTCCGGGTGATGATCCTGCTCTTCCGCTAATTCCGCTACCTGATTAATAAAGACCATAGCCTCTGAGAAATCCTTGAACTGCCATTCCCTTACGATGGCATTACCTTCTAATTTCCAGTCTTGCAAATCTTTAAAATGATTTTGTATTTCAAATTCCTCCAGTCTTTTCATGCTCATCCTTTCATATCTAAATTCTGAATACTTATTAGAAATTGATATCCACCATCTTCAAAAATGAAATTACCGGAAAAACATTATCTGATCTTCATTCAGATATATTTAATTGATAAACAGTGCTATAAAAAAATTTAACTTTCAAATCAGGATTAAGTTATCAATTAACATTTCTCACCTTGTAACTAATAGTAATTATGATAGTTACTGAATTTGT
>CBDUVK010000496.1:0-1908 GCA_965370645.1 uncultured bacterium | reverse complement strand
GGCGCCTTATGGACACCCTGGTTGGTATCAACTCTGGCATAGATTCCGGCGATATTGGTGCTCACACCTGCTATCGGTTTGGCTCGGAAGGAGGTCTCTTCTACATAGACGCCTGGTGCAAGATATTCTGGCATTAAATATTCTCCGTTATGTATATTTCTGAGCTTAGAATACGCCGTATTATGACAATTTTTATTTAAAAGTTAAACTTAAATCCCAGCGAGTACACCTGCTGACTCTGCAAATCAAATGGAAGTTTTCCGGTACTGTAACTGGCGAAGATCCCGGAGCCGGTGGTAATTACTGCCGCAAAATAGAGATGTTCATCCTGATCTGCCTGCTTAATTGCATCAGCCGCATTCAGTTCTTTATAATAGCGTAAATTCGCTTCAAAATAGGAGGAGCTATTGATAGGAGTGCGAAAAGCAATTTCTCCGCGCCAGCGGAAAAAATCAGAACTGTCTCCCAGCGCTTCACGGTACTCATCAGCTCTGGGTGAAATCTGATCGATACCCAACAGAACAGTCGGAAAAGAAGAACCGCGGGGCAGTAATTCCTCATCATATCCGGAGAACCAGCGGATGGCGGCAAACGGCCAATCAAAGACATTCCAGTATCCCGAGCCCCACGGCTTAAAATCGAATCCGAGTCTGCTTCCGAATACATATTGCATCCGTGTAAAATCCTGATTTGATTCTATTCCCCCACTCAGGGCAAAATCAAGATAATACTGTGAGGATAGGTGATTTTGCACGATTCGGGCAAATTCCCGGGTATACGGACTACTCCTGAGTTTATCTCCATCAGTATATTTGACCATCTCGGTTTCCAATTCATTCAGTTTATCTCGGATAATATCAGAAGTGGTAAAAGCCCCACCCCAGGAATTGTACAGACTAAATGAGAGATCAGCATCCAGAAAGTCATTGGGATTAGTATCTTTATCAAAGGCTACATTCCCATGTGTCTGAAAGGCAAGGCTTAATCCGGTCTGTCGCGCGGTTTTTTCCTTTATAGTGGTCATGACCAGATCCCTTTGGTAATTATATCCGATACCCAATCCAAGCAGTGAATCTGTCCCATTGGCTTTGAATGTTTTAAATTCTAAATTCAAATCGCTTAAAAACCGGGATTTCTTCACTAACTGGCTTTTGAGGGCTTTGTTCAGTATTTGTGGATTCTCCAATATAAAGGACATGATTGATTCAGCAGATATTTCTGTTTGCCCAATCGGAAGCATGCTCACAAATTTTTCAATCGGTATTTGATTATCCTGGGCGACTATTGCGTAAGTGAAAATCATGATGATTAAGAGACAGCTCAGAATAAGGTGCTCATCCCAGGGCCTAAGCATTTTCATTCTCCTTCCAAAAGTAATAATTAGCATCATTGATTTCCGCCAGATCCGCAACTATTTTCTCGCCATTCAACAGAGTATTGATAATAGCTTCAACTGCTTGTTGATTGGTCTTGCCTTCTTCATACTTTGCTCCCCGGATCATACGGAAGATATTATCCATCATGATGGCCAAAGTTCTGGCCTGAGTTTGACGCATATCCGCACTGGTCATCTCTCCCCAGTAAGTCAACTCACTAATTTTAACATCGCCCGCATTATTGAAAACCATGTCCTGGGGAATTTGGCCCATTACCCGTAGTGTGGTCCAGGTGGTAGTGCAGGCGCGATTGTTGGCATTCCAGTTAGCCATATTTTCCTCCTTCACACTTTTTGGTTGTTTATCTCAAATTGTAAAGTCTCTTAAAAAAAGTCCACAATGATTTGGGCAAACAAATTCTATTTATGTACTTCCAATCGAGAGTTAAAGGTTCTTCAAAATGTTAATGAAGGTGATAAATGTCTGCGAAAATCTAACTTATTCTGAGGTATGGGTATTATAAAACAAAACC
>CBDUVK010000495.1:0-1909 GCA_965370645.1 uncultured bacterium | reverse complement strand
CAAGGCCCAAGGATCAAGGCTTCCCATGCTACCGCATTAATACCATTTTCTTCGTCTCGATATACTCACCCGCATTTAACCTGTACAGATAAACTCCACTGGCAATCCCGGCAGGCCGAATCCATTGGTAGGAGTATGAACCTGCAGACAACCTGTCAGATACAAGGGTGGTTACTTCTTCTCCAAGAATGTTGAGGATTTTCAAGGTCACTTCACTGGCCCTGGGCAGCTCAAACCCAATGGTCGTACTCGGATTAAAGGGATTGGGATAATTCTGATGAAGCTGAAAATTTTCTGCAGATATATCGTGGCGATATTTAATTTCCGTGAAGATTGAATCCTCCAAAATTGCCATCCATACGCTGAGGATGGTTTGATCCAGTCTCATCCAAATGGGATAAATCTTACCGTTACTGGCCGCAATATTGGTGTAATCACCAAAAAAGATATGATCTAGCGGCAGAAAAGACGATTCGCTTACCGGGAAATTTAAAAATGAATTCCCCCCGTCAGTGGACCGGGCTATGAAAACATCAGTAGCATTTCCAGTGGTATTTCTTCGGTCATAAAATACAATATAGAGAAAGCCTGTCGATTGGTCGATGGTCATCCAGGGAAAGAACTGATGACGAGAGGAACTATCATCGTTCACCTTTACCGGAATTTCCCAATTATTACCACCATCGGTAGATTTTATCAGAAAAATATCGGTATTATCTAAACCATTTCTCTGATCGGACCATACAATATAAATAATTCCGTGGTAGGGCGAGTTGCTGACATCGCATGCTGTAACCGGAAAACCGTTACAGCGACTGATGCCGGGAATATTGAAATTCCAACCACCAGGTTGGTCAGTTACCAGCAGGTCTGATCCAAATGTTAATCCGCCATCCATCGATTTATCAAACATAATACCAGCAGGTCCGGACCAACTGAGGTAGACTTCACCGTTAGGACCAATGGCGGGTACTGCACCTTCTACGGTGCTGTCACTATCCAGACAGTTGCCGGCAAGGTCGCTAATTCTTATTGCCTGTGACCAGCTGGCACCGCTATCTGAAGAGCGGGCAAAGAGTATTCGGCTGCTATCCTGAGGGTTTGTGCTGCCATAATCATCAAATTCGGTCCAGGCCATATAGAGATTATTGTGATAGGGAGAATTGGTCAGATCAGCTGCTATCCATTCTTTATCCTGTTGCTTTGTAGGGCTGAATCCCACACCAACGCCATCATTCCAGCTGATTCCCCCATCAATCGATTTTTGAACCACAATTCGATCTATCCAGTAGCCAAAAGCAGGATTAGAGAGATGTGCAAAATAGAGATTACCACTGGCATCAAATGTAAGTGAGGGATCTCCCCATACACCAAAAGAAGAAGTTAAATGTCCCTCAGTCCAGCTATATCCGCCATCGGTTGAGTAGTAATAATAATCGATATTGGAGCCGGCTGCCAGATTGAGGGGATTGACCGGATTGATAGCGATACTAACCTCCTCCGGTTCTATGGAACTATAGGTTTGATTAACTTTAATATTCGGGAATTGGGGAAATACCGGGTCATTGAATAAAAGAAACAGGATACTTGTTATACACACCAGAATGTTTTGTTTGATTGGAGTATTCACGGCTGTTACCTTTCAAAGGTTATATTTATCTGAAAAAATATCGATATGTTATGAAAATAAAGCAAGTTTATTTAGAACTAGTAAAGTCCTGAGATGTGTTGAACAAAGTGTCGGATTCTATTATTTTTATTGTTCTGTTAGAGAATAATCGAAAAGTTTCATTAGGTTTGGCCCCCTACCAAGCATGAATAAAGTAAAGTATATGGAACTTGTGTTATTAGATTTCCAGTCTACTTTCTTCACAATGATTCATTCAATCTACATTTTCCTTAAAGAAAT
>CBDUVK010000494.1:0-1912 GCA_965370645.1 uncultured bacterium | reverse complement strand
ATATCTACCAGGCCATCTAATAGTCGTAAACTCTCCATACTATCATAACCCCCGCAATTGTACACCAGGGGAACAGAAAGACCTCCCTTGGCTGCCAGAAAAAGAGCTTCAATTAATTGAGGAACGATATGACTGGGTGTGACAATGTTAATATTATGACTTCCGTTCTCTTGTAATGCCAGCATCATATCGGCCAGCTTGGGTATACTTACAGGCCCGCCCTCCAGTTGATGACTGGTTTCATAATTTTGACAAAACAGGCATTGTAAATTACATCCCCCTATAAATATAGTCCCCGATCCCTTTTGGCCAACCAATGGTGCCTCTTCACCAAAGTGGGGAAAGTAACTTGATATGACAGGTTCGTACCCTGCCCGACATTCACCAAGCTCTTCCTTAAGACGATTGACACCGCAATGACGGGGACAGACCTGGCAATTTTCCAGGTTAGATTTTCCCTGTTCAATCTTTTCCTGAAACAGATTTTCTTTCAGACCCAAATAAGAAGGAATGTAGTTATGGTTTTTCATTTACTCGAAAGACTGATAGACTACATTAATATTTAAAGAAATCCTCCAGGAGTTCTTCAATAATACATCAACTTAGTTAGTGGATTATATTGTCTTCTTCAATTGCATCGATAAGCATTTCGAAAAAACGTGGTTCGGCATCGATCACCCGGTTCCAACTGGATATAAAGCTGGTTTCTGAGGGACTTTCCAGAAGTAATTGACCAGCTTTGATAATACTCTGTACAAAGCTTTCGGCAGCCATGGCTTCTGAGTGCCGGTCGTATTTTAACCCATTTAAAGAAGCATCCATAGCGTAACGGCCAATAAAATCCCGGGCCGTTCGGAGATAAGTAGACCGGAGAGTAATAAAAAATTCCTGAGTTAAAATGATCCCCTGGGCCGCTAAAGTCCGGAATAGTGATTTAGCAATATCGGTGGACATCTTTAACAGGCCAACATTCATATTATCATAGACAATCTCTTGATGCTTATGTTCGTAAATTTTTGCGATATCCACCTGAGCAATACGGTGCAACCCTGTATTCCGGTGGATTTCTGAAAGAACCCCCATTTCAAGGCCCCAGTCCGCTGGAATTCTTAACTGCTGGGCCAACTCAACGCTTAAGGCAAATTCTCCGGCCAGGATATAACGGAAACTGTCCAGATAATCGAGAAAATCGCTCTTTCCTAGCATCTTTTGAAGAGATCTGATCAGGGGAGTGACAAAAAGACGGGTTACCCGACCATGCAATCTATCAGAGAGGCGGGAGTAATATCCTTTACAGAACTCAAAAGGATGGGTTGGGTGCATCATGGGATAGACCAGCCGTGCTAAAAGCTCCCGGGTATAATTTCGGATATCGCAATCATGTAATGCAATTACATCAGAAACGCCAGTGGCCAAAATATAACCAAAAGCCATCCAGGTTTGGCTACCCTTTCCCTGCTCTGAAATCTCAATACCGATTTTTTCCAGATGTTTATATAATTTCTTCATTCGCGGGCCATCATTCCAGATAATTCGCCAGTGTTGAGGCAGGGCTGAGAAAAATTCGTGGGCTTTTACATACTGTTTGGCATCCATGCGATACATGGTAATGATAATTTCATTGATAAATTCGACCTTCTTCAGTTCCTCTAAGATATTAGGTAAGGCAGGAGTCTCTAATTCAGAATAGAGTGATGGTAAGATGAGTGCCAACAAACGTTTATGGGCGTTTTCTACCAGTTCTTTTTCCATTTCTTCCAGTGAGCGATCGGTAAGTCGGTGCAGAGTAACAATTTGCCCATTTTGAAAAAAATCAGACATTACAAAACTCCATGAAAGTTTAGAACCTTTTAATGTGGTAATTCAATGTAACTAAACAATCAATTGAGGGCAACTGATTCGGGGAAAAGAG
>CBDUVK010000493.1:0-1915 GCA_965370645.1 uncultured bacterium | reverse complement strand
AGCAATCTACAAGTACAAGTGACTGTCAGTGGGGTAGACCCCGGAGAGGCGGTGGCCGGCGAACTGGTTGATAACAATAATAATGTAGTGGATGTAATCAACAATACTCAAAATAATCCCTTTACCCTAACAGCACCCCAGAATGGTGAATATACTGTAAATGCCGGCTATAAAAAACCTTCCAGGGAATGGGGTACCACAACCATCAATCTTTCGCCTACATCGATCAGTATTCCTACGCCAAACAGCTCTCTCTCAAGCTTTGAATTGTTCCCCAATCATCCCAATCCCTTCAATAACGAAACCATTATTAAATTTTCGCTTCCTAAAGGTGCCAGGGTGGAGGTGGCTATTTTCAATATTCACGGTAAACATATCCGGTATCTTAGCAATGACTACTATGGTGCAGGTATTCACTCTCTGAGATGGGATGGCCGGGATGATGACGGTCTTCCGGTGGCCTCCGGTATGTATCTCAGCCAGATCAAGAGCGGAGATCAGCGGGATGTACGGTCAATGATTCTGTCAAAGTAACTAGCCTGATTCATCAATAACTTTACCACAAAGGCTCTAAGACATTAAGATACTAAAATCATCTGTTGATTTAATAAAATAGATCAATTTAATCTACTAAACAAAAATTCTCTCTTATAATCATCAATTTATTTTGAATTTGTGTCTTCGTGCCTTGGTGGATAATTTTTTACAACTCCCCATTATTCAGAACGGCCCTGCGGGGCCTTTTTTCATTTAAATCAGCTTGCTCGGATTTTACCTGCTGTGTAATTTAAGAACAGCTATCTTCAATTTACTTTGAATGAAAAATATCGAAATAAAGTACCGGCTTTCCCATCTGCAAAAAATAGCGGAATTTCTCTCTTCCCTACCGGAAGTCCGCCAAATAAAAACCATTCAGCAAACCGATATTTACTACCACACCCGCAGAGGAAGGCTCAAACTCCGCATCCCATCCACCGGTATGGCAGAATTGATCTACTATGAGCGTGAAGATCTTTCCAATGCCCGTGAAAGCAATTATCATCTGTTCCCCGTTGAACTGCCCGATCTTCTGGAATCCCTCCTAAATCAAGCTTTGGGGGAGAAGGTGCAGATCAAAAAACAACGAATACTGTTTCTGTTTCGCAATGTGCGTATTCATCTGGATCGTGTTGAGGGTCTGGGGGAATTTCTGGAATTCGAATCGGTAATAAACGAAGACACCCCGCCAGAGCTTGCTACTGAAAATCTGCACCAGCTTCAACAGAACCTCGCACATTTTGATCTGATTCCCCAATCGGGAAGCTATGCAGATTTGATGATGGAGAAACAGTCCATATGAAATCGCTAAAAAAAATTGTGATCGGTACATCCAATCCCCACAAATTTGGGGAGATTGTTCAGATATTACAGGAAATCCCAGCTCAATTTCTGTCACTGCAGAATTTTCCGGACATTCCCCCCATTGAAGAAACCGGCTCAACTTTTCAGGAGAACGCCCTGTTAAAAGCCAGAACAGTCTATAAACATACCTCCCTGTTAACACTGGCGGACGATTCCGGTCTGGAAGTTGAGGCTCTGCGGGGAGCCCCTGGCATCTACTCGGCCCGCTTTGCCGGTACAGAGAGAGATTATGCCGCCAACAATCTAAAACTTCTTGAATCGCTAAAAGAAATACCTGACCAGCAACGCAACGCCCAGTTTCGTTGTGTAGTGGGAATTGTGGGTCCGAATACCGAGCAGGTCGTGGAAGGGGTCGTGAGGGGCCGCATCATACGGGAGATGCTGGGGGGCGGCGGATTCGGCTACGATCCCCTTTTCATCCCCGATGACTTCACAGAAACGTTCGCCGAAATGGGAGAAGAGTTAAAAAACCGCATCAGCCACCGGGCAGTTGCTTTTCAAAAGGCCAGATTTT
>CBDUVK010000492.1:0-1918 GCA_965370645.1 uncultured bacterium | reverse complement strand
TATACTTTCGGAGTAAGAGCAATGATCATATACAATTATTCAGTTTAGCTCAATTTTACAAACAAGTAAAAATGTTTCATCTATTATTTTCCAGTCTGCTAATATGAAGCTTCCGAAAATTTGTGCTTTTAATCATTCCGAGCAAAGCGCTCATCTGTCCGGCAACAGGTGGAATTTCATAACGGCAATAATAGAATGAGTTCCGCGCTTAAAATATTAATTGGTGGTTTATATCACTGTGTGAAAAAAAGGTATGAAAATTTGAGAGTAATTTTTCTCATTCAGGCTTGGGGATAGTGAACATTCTTATACGATTGTTCCAATCAATTTGTAGATTTTCCTTTTCTAATATCTCGAAGTTGATAATTACAGGCTCCGGTGTATCAGAAAGGTAGCGATGCAAATTACGCTCCCCTCTCCACCAGTGCCATTCGTTAAGCGTATGAAATTTATGATAAAAATCAGAACCCTCTTTTTTACCACCTTCAAAATAGTTTTTTACATCCGGCGGAATTTCAATTTTCTCAACCTCGCCCGAGAGATAATAGAGATAGTATTGCTGTTCCATATACTTCCTTTCATCATCTCTAACTCGTGAGTGATCATCCAGACCTTGTCGATAGGCCTCCTTGAGTAGCAGTTCATCACGTATCCAGATTCCTATCTTATTGGATAATTGACGTGGCGTGCGGAAACGAGGGCGATTTCCCATCGGTATTCCCTTAAGGGCATTTAAATATTCGCCCAAGGAGACTTTACCTCCTCGATATGTAACGAAAGACTGATTCAGATAATCATCTAAATTTGTTTGAATATTTTTTATGAAAGAGTTGGTGAATTGAACAATATGACTTAATTCCCTTTTTTCCCCCTCAATTCCGGCAATTGCTTTCCACAACAAGCTAAAGGTTCGAGTAACCGGTTGGGGATTCAATTCATTCATATATTGAGAAAGGTATTTATTTGCTGCCATATTACTTTTTTTCTTTCTTATTTTCTTTTCAATTCCCATACGATTTTGCTGATACTCAGCCTCTTTCAATAATATTTGATCCTCCCGGCCCAACAATTGAATAATATGGTATCCCCAATTTGTCTTTACAGGCGGGGAAATCTCATCCTTCATAAGGTTTACTATGCCAGCTGCAAAATCAACATCCAGATCAGTTAATTTCATCCAGCCTAAATCACCTCCAGTGGATGCTAATACTGAATCTTTAAACGCTCGTTTCGCTAGAACCTCGAAGGACATTCCTTTGTTTAATTGAGTACGCCAAAGTTGAATTTGTAAAGAATCGCGGCTGAAGAGATGCCGGACATGTACCCTGATATTTTCCTGGTAAAAAGCTTTGCGCAATTCCTCTTCCGAAACCTGAATCTCACTTTCAACCACTTCCCGATAGAGTTGTCTCAACATGGCCCGGGATTTCTCCCATTCCCTGGCACGGATAAACAACGAATCGGAATTAAGATATTCCTGCTCAGCTTTAAGGTATGCAAGACGGTGGTCTATGAATTTTTTTAATTCATCCAACAGAGCATCATATCCGGACGAGTCGATACCAAAGTTGGGATCTAACTCATAAAATTTTCTAAAATCCCCAAGAAAGAATTGCTCATTACCAATATGTGCAATGACAATTTTGTTGTGATCTTTCCGGGAATCGCAATTGAAAACTAACAATAAAATGACCAGGGAAGTTAGAACTAGATACCGCTTCACCATCAAATTCACCATTATTCTGTTCAAATTAATTTAATAAACAAAAATTTTAAAATTACAAACTGTTTAAAGAAAAAAATGAGGCTGCTATCATGCCAATTCAAAATTTAATTCGACAGAAATCGATACTTATAAATCATATTAACATTTCTCACCTTGTAACTAATAATAATTATGATGGTTACTGAAATTATG
>CBDUVK010000491.1:0-1932 GCA_965370645.1 uncultured bacterium | reverse complement strand
GAGGTATCTAAATAATTTCACGAAATATCATATACTCTCTGATGATATTTAAAACTTTAAACATATTTTAAATTATAAAAGAGATACAAATGAAAGCAATCTGGAATGATATTGTATTAGCAGAAAGTAACGATACCATCGTTGTTGAGGGCAATCACTACTTCCCCTCGGAATCTATTAATAAAGAATATTTTGAGGAAAGTGATACCAAAAGCACCTGCCCCTGGAAAGGGCAGGCAAGCTATTATCATTTGAATATAAATGGAAAAGTGAATAAAGATGCTGCCTGGTTTTATCCAGAACCTTTAAAAGCCGCCCTCCAAATAAAAGATCACGTTGCATTTTGGCGTGGCGTCAAAGTTGAAGAATAACCAGATCACGAGGCAAGTATTATGGCACATGAGCATTATGATATTATCATCATAGGTACCGGAGCTGGCGGCGGTACCCTGGCATACCGACTGGCACCCGGTGGAAAGAAAATATTAATATTGGAACGGGGGACATTTCTACCCAGAGAAAAATCAAATTGGGACACTGTGGAGGTTTTTCAGAACGATCGTTACCATACAGACGAAATATGGTACTACAATAGTGGCAAGGAGATGCATCCCGGCACCGGTTACTGGGTCGGGGGGAATACCAAGGTTTATGGTGCAGCGCTGTTTCGCCTGAGAGAACGCGATTTTCAAGAGGTGGTTCATGAGGGAGGTATTTCACCACAGTGGCCAACTAAATATAATGATTTGGAAAAATATTATTGTGAAGTGGAAAAGATATATGGCGTCCACGGTCAAAGAGGATCCGATCCCACCGAACCCGAGATGAGCAGCGATTTTCCTTCTCCTGCTGTGAGCCATGAACCGCGGATACAGGAGATCAATAATGATTTGGAGAAAAAAGGACTTCATCCTTTTCATATTCCGCTGGCAATACAATTGAATGAAAAAATGCGGCATTTGAGCAGTTGTATTCGCTGTGATACCTGTGATGGTTTTCCCTGCCTGGTTCACGCAAAAGGGGATTCGGACGTGAACTGTATACGCCCGGCGCTGCAGCATGATAATGTTACTTTAATAACGGAAGCAAAAGTTCTCAGGCTCCTCAGCAGCAATTCAGGAAGAGAAATAAAAGCTGTGGAAACCGATGTCCGGGGGGAGGAAAAGACCTTCTCAGCTGATGTGGTGGTTGTTTCCTGTGGTGCAATTAACTCTGCGAAGCTGCTTTTACAGTCTGCCAATGATCAGCATCCCAACGGGCTGGCCAACAGTTCAGACCAGGTGGGACGTAATTTTATGAAGCATCAGAATGGCGCTATTGTAGGTCTGAGCAAGGAGTTGAATCCCACCGTATTTCAGAAAACTATGGCCATTAATGATTTTTACTGGGGTGAAAAAGGATACGATTATCCTATGGGCCATATACAGCTGCTGGGTAAAGTTAATAAGGAAATGCTAGCGGCGGATGCTCCAAAGCTTGCACCGGGTATGGCCCTGGAAGAAATGGCACGTCGCTCAGTAGATTGGTGGTTGACCGCTGAGGATCTTCCTGATCCGGACAATCGGGTGACGGTAAATCAAGGCAAAATTCACCTAACTTACAAAGATAATAATACCGGAGCGTATGATCGATTGATGAAAAGATGGATTGAGGTTCTGAAATCAATTGATTGTGGGGATCATATTTTACCATGCTCAGTTTATCTGCGCAAAAAAATTCCTATACAGGGAGTTGCCCATCAAGTCGGTACTTGCCGTTTCGGGACCGATCCCACCACTTCCGTTTTGGACATCAATTGCAAGGCTCATGATGTTGACAATTTATATGTGGTGGATGGCAGTTTTTTCCCATCCAGCGCAGCGGTCAATCCTTCGTTAACAATTATGGCCAATGCGTTGCGGGTAGGGGATCATTTGATTGAACGAATGAGAT
>CBDUVK010000490.1:0-1937 GCA_965370645.1 uncultured bacterium | reverse complement strand
TGATATCAAAAACAGATGGAGAAATACCCAATGAGAAAAGGTCCTTGGTAATAACGATGATATCAACCAGATTCTCATCATCTTCACGTTGCACAACTATAATCCTGGCATCCTCAATGTAGGGTAGGTCACGTAAAATACGCTCATTATCAGACAGTACGAATGGATCCACAACCTGCCCAACCTCAAACAGCAGGTTATTTCGTATGATCCCGTCACGTGTGGGATAATGCAGATTATTCAGAGCTTTGGAGACCGATGATTCGATTATTTCCAGGGTGTCGAGAATAGAGCCAGCCAGGACCGGGACTTTTTTCAGCCGGATTCTCCCTATGACTTTGCCCGCAAAAGGCAAGAACACCGATTCACTCTGTTCAAAATCAATACTATCTTGTACGCCTGAACCAGAGGTCACCACCAGCGACTTGAAAATCAAGTTTCTCAATACCTTATCGCGTCTTTTCATACCTAAGGAATCATAAAAAGATTGACTCTTGATTTCTGAAGGATCTTTTACCTGGTAGGGCACATCTACCGGAACCTGGATAAAGGTATCTTGCTCGACTGTAATCATGGTATCCGGCAAAATGAGGACACTTCCTTGCTTGACAAACACCTTATGGCTTTGCTGCGCCAAAACCAAGCCAGAGACCAGAAAGAGATAGGCGCAAAAGGCAATTTTATAAATCCCTTTAATATTAAGCATAGCAGTGTTAATCCGGAATAGAATCTTGCCTCATAAAATTAAAAAAATGTCATCACTTTTGATTATATTTCATAAACCAGGCTAAAAGGCTTCCTCAATAGCAAAATAGAGACCCGCGGTGTCTTTTCCAAATCCAATATCCATCCGAACATTAAGTTTTTCCCTGGCATCAAGTACAAAGCGTACACCGGCACCGATGGAATATTTCAAACCATTTATCCGTAAAGTTGAAAGCTGAGGGGCAACATCCCCCACACCGAAAAATCCAACCACTCCCAGTCGCCACCAGATGATGGTACGGTATTCTGCCTGGGCCATCAGATACTGCTTATCGCGGTAACGGCCTAAAAAGTAACCCCGCATGGTATTTTGCCCACCCAGGGCCGGCAATTCATAGAAAGGTACCACCCCGCTGGTGAAATTCCCATAAAACTGCAGTGCCAGGATATGATTCTGTACCAGGGTAGAATAGTGGCGGTAATTAACCAGGTAGCGTTGAAAATTAAAATCACCACCAAACATCTGTTCAAATAAAATTGCCTGGCATTCCAGAAATCCACCGCGGCCGGGATAAAAAATATTATCTCTGCTGTCATAGGAAAATACTGCTCCAATTCCGGAGTTCATACCTCCATCAGAGCCGGTGATATCTCCATAAAGGAGATAAGGATTTTCTTTCTTATCTTTTATTATTGAATTGCTGATCTCGAAGACAGCCCCGCCATTTATATTTCCATAAAGTCGTGTTTGCAGGTTCAGTTGAACACCGTATGCCATGCGGGTATAATCGACTGTTTCAATATCAGGAGTGTCATTTCCTATCCCCCAAAACTTGTCATAAAAGTTACCGAAGTTCGCGTCCAGAAAAAATCTGTATCTATTTTGTTTAAGATGAATTTCCGGTCTCAAAACCAGATAATATTGTCTGCGGGTTGAATAATAACCGGATAAGGTAAGTTTAGATAGTCTCGTCAGTGTATCGGGTGAAGTACGAAAGTAAGAAATCGCCGCTGCACCGAGTGCCAGATGAGTTTCCGGGGTATAGAAAAGATAGGGGTAAAAACGGATGTTAAAGTTCTTTGTATCCGTCGAATCCGGTTGCTCAGCTAAACCCGGATGGATGTAAGCTAAAGAAAGGACGAATAAAAGAGAGATTACTTTACTCATATCTACTTTGGCAAGTTTTATGATAAAAGAAGGAAAATATGATTATTGCCTTGGCTCCGAAATT
>CBDUVK010000489.1:0-1955 GCA_965370645.1 uncultured bacterium | reverse complement strand
GCTCAAAGAAATGGGCGCGGGATCAGCAGAAATACCGGAAGTTTCTCAAATCGATCTCCAGGCCAGGGAACTCCCTCAACCGGAGGACAGTGAAGAAGACTAGTTCTTCCGGGAATGGGGGAGGACTGATACCTTTGGTCCTCTTGGCAGGACATCCCCTTGATTATCGAATTTCCTTTTAAGTTTTAGTTTAATGGGGTAATTATTCATTCTGGTATTGCGTATTGCCTCTTATTTCATCACATTAAATAAAGAAAATTAATTCCGGTCGATGAATCTTGAAGCTGCGTTCACGAGTTATCATTGGTATTCATGGATTAGGTAAGAAACCTCCCCCCAAAATTTTAAAAGGATGGTGGCATGAAGCCATTATGGAAGGCTTGCATCATATCAAACATCCGGGGGTATTTTTTCGATTTGAACTGGTTTACTGGGCAGACATACTTCATCCCCAACCTCTTGATGTAAATGAAAAGGATCAGAAGAATCCCCAATATATAGAATCTCCTTACATTCCAGCTACAAATTTCACCGGAAAACCCCCGGGCAAGCTGCGACGCAAGATTTTGGATTTTTTGGAAAAACAGATGGATAAAATATTTATCAAAAAGGATATGACAGCCACATTTCAGTCAGTTACAAATTTGATTATACGCCACTATTTCAAGGATTTGGATTTATACTATTCGTCGTCCATCAAGGATGAAGATGATCGGGAAACCGCTGCCAGAGAATTAATCAGGCAAAGGTTGATTGACATATTAAAGAAACATCGTAATAAAGATATTCTGCTAATTGCTCACTCCATGGGATCTATTATTGCTTATGAAGTACTGCAGTTATTTAAAGATGAATTGGATATTAGTACATTGGTCACTGTTGGTTCACCATTGGGTCAGCCGCTTGTGATGTCAAAAATTTTGGCTGAAGATCATCGTTCGGAGGATGAGAAAGTAAAACCCCGAACACCAGAAAATATTCGTAATAAGTGGTTCAATCTTTCTGATCTGGAAGATAATGTTGCCATGAACTACAATCTTGCCGATGATTATGGTGCAAATTCCCGAGGGATTCAACCTGAAGACAGTGAGGTTTATAACAATTATACTTATGAGCAGAAAAGAAATCCCCATAAGTCATACGGTTACCTGCGCACTCCGGAAATATCTGAGATCATATATCGGTTTCTGTCCAGAGATCGCAGTAAATTTGGATTCTGGTTGTCTAATCGCTATGTTGAATATTCGCAGAGATTTTTCGAAAGATGATATCTTTATTGATTAATCATTTGTTTTGGTGACAGTTGAAGGTGATATGGACAAATACCGCCGATTACTATATATTTTGAGTTTAGTTGCAATATTTATTTTAGCAGGATTTTCCATGAAATTTCTGGTTCGAAAAATGATTTATCCGGGAAGTTTTATCCCGGTTCCCTCATCCCCACCTAATTCGCTTAGCCAGTTGGAGCTTACTGTCTCTGAGCAAGTAAAATTTATCTCCTGGTATTATGTGAGAGATCCGGATTTTCCCTTCCTGATCTATTTTCACGGAAATGGTGAGAATTTACAGACGGTATGGCTCAGTGGAATGATTGGACAGTTACAAGCGTTGCCTGTAAATATTCTGATTGTTGATTACCCGGGTTATGGCCGAAGCAGCGGCACACCGCATGAAACCACGGTACTGGCCAGTGCCGGCAAAACAGTGGCATGGGTCAGGGAGTCTCACCCCTCGGCGCAGATTATTTTGTGCGGATGGTCACTTGGCGCCGCTGTTGCCATATTAACAGCTGCGAGATATCCTCAGAAAATTGATGCCTTAATTGCCATGAGTGCCTGGCGATCCCTGGAAGATGTTGCCAGAGATCATTATCCGGATTGGCTGGTCAGCTGGCTTCTTAAGGAAAGTTACGCCTGTCATGAATTTGCTTCTCAAGTGAAATGTACGACTTT
>CBDUVK010000488.1:0-1959 GCA_965370645.1 uncultured bacterium | reverse complement strand
GTTAAATACTTTTTACATCACATCGTGGTGTAATCAAATTTTTAAGAATAAGTGCGGGCCAGAAGGCTACCACTTCCTTAGGCCGGGAACGCCCGGTACCAAAACCGGTGCCAGTGGGGGGACCTCCTAAAATCAAAGGTACCATTTCCCTACTGAATCGTACCATATCCATCTGATGTGCTCCCCTGACGCCAATTTGCAAAATTACTTCATTGGGTTCATCTACAGGATGGGCCAAGGGTCCATGGCAGGCATTTATCCCTAAAAATTCAGTATGGATCTCTTCAAAATCCAGGTTCAAATCTATACTGCGTTGACGTAAAATCTCATCAGCTTTTTGGGCCTTTTTGAGCGCATCCGGCCAGGCAAAAGTTAATTTCGAAATGGAAGTCCAGCCATCCGCATAAGAAATGGACACCTTATATAAATCAGTTGGTGGAAGTCCCCGAATTCCCTTCACCCGAACCCGGTTTTTCCCCTCCTGCTCCAGCTTGATGGTGGTGAAATCTGCAATCACATCCGGAGTAATGTAGTTTGTGGGATCTCCCAGTTCATACACAATCTGTTCTTTGACAGTTCTCAAATCAATCAATCCACCTGTATTTTCATGTTTGGTAACCACGAATTCAGCATCCGGATATGCTTCAATAATCGGGAAACCGATGTGAGCCATGTCAGGAACTTCCTGCCACCCTGCTGAAAAATTACCGCCACTCACCTGGGCTCCGCACTCTATAATATGTCCCGCTATGATACCCGCCGCTAGTTTATTGTAATCCTCCTCTTCCCAACCAAATTCGTGAATCATGGGAGCAAGGGTGAGGCCGGTATCCGTTACCCGGCCGGTAATTATGATCTGGGCACCATCGCGCAAGGCTTCCACCATCGGTTGGGCTCCCAGATAGACATTGGCACTGTAAAGTTTATCAACAACAGTCTCCAGCGATTCACCGGTTTCCATATGATTCAAATAATTTCCGGATGTGAAAAGCTCATCAATATTATCCCTGATATCATCCCCATAAACGATTCCAATCTTGAGTCCTTCCACACCCAATTTTCTAGCAGTGTTAAAGATGGCTTCACGGCAGGCAAATGGATTTACTCCGCCGGCATTGGTAATTACCTTGATGTCTTTCTCAATAATATCCGGAATAATCTCTTTCATGAGAGGAATCAGGTCCCTGGCATATCCCTGATTAGGATCACGCATCTTTTGTTTTTGCATGATGGACATGGTCACTTCTGCCAGGTAATCCATGATCAGATAGTCAACAGAACCTTTTCTTACCTGCTCTATGGGAGCATCAGCCCGGTCACCCCAGAAACCCTGACCGGCAGCTATTTTTATTTTATCTTTCATATCGATTGTCTCTCGGGAATCCGTTAAAGTAATAATTGTGGATTTAAATCAGAATAAAATTAAGGTGATTGATTTGTGTTTCGTAAATTGCATAACACTCTTTTTAAAACCCTTCCGACGAGGGTAATAGTCTTTAAAATATAAATACTTTTCTCACTATATATTTCATCATAAATTAAATAATAAATAGAAGTTATGGAATAGATAAGTCAGACATATTGTTAATAATTTTAAACAATCTTCAGTGAAAAGGCAAGGCAGTTGGTATTAAAGACATACCTCAACTTTTTCTTTAAAAGTTATATTCGCAGCCATCGATACCTGCGTGAAATTATCCTGATACTTATTTTTCATATTTTCTTCTGGGGATTTTTAAATACCGAGACACCCGATGATATGGTCTGGACAGTATTCGGGGTTTTAGCGCTTCTTCTGAATATGGTTACAGTACCCTCGCTTTTTTACCTTGAGAAGGGGAATTCTCTCTATTTTACTCTGGTCCATCAATCGGGGCGGGCATGGTATTACATTTCCAAACTGGTACTCATACTCTGTATCGATTTTTTCTGGATTTTTCTATTTGCTCTGATTTATGG
>CBDUVK010000487.1:0-1988 GCA_965370645.1 uncultured bacterium | reverse complement strand
AAAACTAGCATGGGCAACATCATGCAAATCAGCAATGATATATTTGAAATTGCCGGTAAACAGTTAACACCCCAGGAGATATTCTCATTTGTACAAAAATGGATCCACGAGGATAAATCCAGCTTTTTGATTCACACTTTGGAGAACCAGCACTCCTCCCTATCGGAGATTTCGGAAGCTCTGACACGATATCATCATTTGGCACCGGAAGGAATTGAGCTCTCAGATTCCACCCAGAAAGCGATGAACGTTTTACTAATCAGAAGATTTTTCACAGACCAGTTGGAGTTTATTAATATAGCCAAAAACTATGTTACTGTGAAAGATTTTCATGATCTGTTGATGCATATGGTATATCCTATGAACAGCCAGGGAAAGCTGGGGGGAAAAAGTGCCGGTTTATTTTTAGCATACAAAATTCTCAATCATATGGGTGAGAGGCTGGATCTCTGCAAGGAAGTTCAACTACCAAAAACATGGTATGTCAGTTCCGATGGTTTGATAAATTTTCTCCAATACAATACTCTTGAAGAAGTAATTGAGCAGAAATATAAGGAAATAGATCAGGTCAGGCAGGAATATCCCCATATTATCCAACTTTTTAAGAACTCCCAGATGCCAAACGAAATCGTTAAAGGGCTTTCTATGGTACTTGATGATCTCGGAGATAAACCGATTATTGTACGGAGTTCCAGTTTGCTGGAGGATCGTTTGGGTTCCGCTTTTTCCGGTAAATATAAGAGTCTGTTTCTTGCAAACCGGGGTGATAAGGAAGAACGGATGGAGGCACTGCTGGATGCTATAGCAGAAGTATATGCCTCAACCTTTGGACCGGATCCCATTGAATACCGGGAATCCCGGGGTTTGCTCGACTTTCATGAGGAGATGGGGATACTGATCCAGGAAGTGGTCGGTCAGAAAGTGGGGAAATATTTTCTGCCTGCTTTTGCCGGGGTTGCATTCAGTACCAATGAATTCAGATGGTCGCCACGCATCAAAAGGGATGATGGATTAATTCGCATGGTACCAGGATTGGGAACCCGGGCAGTAGACCGGTTGAGTGATGATTATCCTGTGCTGATTGCCCCCGGGCAGCCCGGTTTACGGGTAAACATTACACCCGAAGATGTGATCAGATACTCCCCCCAAAAGATTGATGTGATCGATCTGGATAATAATAAGTTTGGTACAGTCGAATTTTCAGATTTATTGAAGGAAACAGGGGATAGCTATCCCGCAATTCAGAAAATTATATCTGTGGCAAAAGATCAGCATATTCAACAAGTTCTTGGATTGATGACCGATTTTCAGAAGGAAGATGTGGTCGTCACCTTTGATGGCTTGGTAAATGACGGCAAATTTATTAATCAGGTTAAAACTATTCTTGATGTTTTGAAGACCAAGCTGGAAACACCGGTGGATATTGAATTTGCTCATGATGGTGAATATTTCTATCTTCTCCAATGCAGACCGCAGAGTTATTCACAAGATACGGTACCGGTGCCCATACCCAAAGATGTACCAGTAGAGAGAATAGTTTTTTCAGCAAATCGATTCATTTCAAATGGAAAAGTTCCGGATATTACACATATCGTGTATGTAGATCCTGCAAAATATGCAGCAATTGAGGACTTAGGAGAATTGAAGCTTATAGGACGGGCCGTTGGAAGATTAAACAAGTTGCTCCCCAAACGCCGTTTTATTCTCATGGGGCCTGGCCGCTGGGGTAGCAGGGGAGATATTAAATTAGGTGTGTCCGTTACTTATGCTGATATTAGTAATACAGCGGTACTCATTGAGGTTGCTCGCAAGAAAGGGAATTATATTCCGGATCTCTCCTTCGGAACCCATTTCTTTCAGGATTTAGTAGAGTCTTCCATTCGTTACCTCCCCCTCTATCCGGACGATGATGGTGTGATTTTCAACGAGCGATTCTTAACTCAATCTCATAATATCCTAGAAGAGATCGCTCCCGAATTTTCGCATCT
>CBDUVK010000486.1:0-1998 GCA_965370645.1 uncultured bacterium | reverse complement strand
TGGGTTAAACCTTCGGGAGCAACTTTTTTCTGGTTGACTGAATAGCCCCCATTTTAAAATGGGGGCTAGTAAGGATAAATTAATAATATTTTCCTTTCCCCCTGGAATAAGGGAGGGGAAAAGGATGATTTGAGGTGAGTTGATAATAAAACTTTTAAAACAATGGAGGATTAAACTTTAAAATTAACGTTCTCCTCTTTGTCCTTAAAAGTCCTTAAAAAATACTTGTGCTTCATGGAATTCAGTATTAGCTTTTTTTAATATTCAACATTAATCCCCCTTATTATTGATTGGAATATTAACCAGTGAATGTTTAAAATTTATAGACCGAAACGCTTTCTCACCGGCTAAATAATAAATAGTCATTCATTCACCCGAGTCAAAAGCCATACATTGATTGGACTATTTTTAGAAAATATGAGAATTCAGATTTAAAATATGAATATTAATTACTACCTAACTAAAAGCGAGGATCAATCATGCAAAAATTGATAGCAATTCTTTTTACTCTTTTGTTTCTATTCTCTGGTTTGCACAGCCAGTCTAAGATTTCCCAGGATTTAATGAATGAAATTAACATGGCGCTGGAGTCACCCCGATATATTGATGCGGTCATCCAGCTTAAAAAATCGGTGACAATCAGCGAAAATGATGCAAAAAATTATATTCTCAATGCTTTTGATGCATCATCAGGTTTTTTCTCTTATCATATTTCAGGCTTTGAAAATGAGCAATCGAATGAATCCATAGTTACCATGATTAAAGAAAAATCTAAAGAGCAAGTTCTTTTTTCAGATGGACCGGATATCAATGGAAAAGTTTATCTGAAGGCTATTCCGGCTTTCCTCTTTGAGTTGGAAAAATCCGGAAAAGTTCTTTCTCTGGATATTGCCGGGGGAGTTTCTCATTCACACTCTGGCATCCAAAGCCCCGCCGAGATTCCATTCCATTTTCAATCACTTGAGTGGGGAACGGATATGTATCAGGGGAGTGGGGGCTCTGCAGGCTCAGCATATTTAGCGTATAGTGGAACAATCGAAGTAAAACAGGTTCCCTGGATCCGGCTGCATTTCTCAGAGGCGAATTTAGGGAATGCCAGTTATATTGAAATAACTTCTCTCAAAGATGGTGCCATGCAACGGTTGAACCAGATTCATCTTAACCAGTGGCAGTATACCTCAGCCTATTTTAATGGGGAAGGGGTTACCATAAATGTATATGTCGCCCCGGAAGATAAAGATATTTATCTGCGTACAGAGCAGATTATGGTGGGTGATTGGGGACCAGGTGCTTTAACTGAGAGTATCTGTGGACCAACAGATGACCGGATTCCTTCCAATGATCCCGCCACCGGTCGGGTTATGGGCATTGGCTGTACCGGTTGGAATATTGTAAGTGGCATACATGTTACTGCAGGACATTGTTTAGGAGGTTCTACTAATACTTTGCAATTTAATGTTCCTCTGTCTCTCCCCGGTGGAACGGTCCAACATCCCGGTCCTGAAGACCAATACGCGATTGATCCTGCGAGTCAACTCGGTATAGGTGGTGGTATTGGCAACGACTGGGGTGTCTTCACGGTATTCGACAATTCCATTACCGGTTTGCAGCCCATGGTTGCCCAGGGTGCCGCCTTTGTGGTAGCACAGGATCTTCTTCCGGATTCCATCCGTATTACTGGCTATGGAACAGATAGTGGAACAGCGAATCAGACCCAGCAAACCCATGTGGGTCCCAATGCCGGTTCTTCCGGCACCACTATGAGATATAGAACAGATACCACTGGTGGAAATTCCGGTAGTCCGGTTATTGATGGACTGACTGGTAAGGCAGTGGGTGTACATACCCATGGCGGATGTACTTCCACAGGTGGAAATAATAGTGGCACCAGTACTTTTCATCCGGACTTCTGGGCCCAGGTGAGCGCCGCGGCAATTGTCCCTGATTCGCTTGATCCCGAGCCGCCGACGAATTTTGTGGCTTACAGTGATTACATGA
>CBDUVK010000485.1:0-2009 GCA_965370645.1 uncultured bacterium | reverse complement strand
CCAACTCACTTTTAGAAGCAGTCGTCTGGGGCAGAAGAGCCGGAAAGTCCATGGTGAAATTTCTCATCGACAATGGAATTGAGAAAGCAGATCTGCCTGAGGATATGATAAAGGCGTCCATTGACAGGGTAGAGGGCTTTAAAGCACGTACGGGCAAAGAGAAAGTAGGAACAATAAGGAAAGAATTGCAGGAAACCATGATGGATAAAGTCGGGGTATACCGGGAAGAAAAAGCACTGAAGGAAGCCCTTGAAAAAGTACGTGAGCTGGAAAAACGTTTTGAAAAAATTCAAATCGATGATAAGGGAATGAAATTCAATACGGATTTAACAGAGGCACTGGAACTGGATAATCTTTTACAATTTGCCGAGTTGATCGTGAGCGGTGCTCTAAACCGCCAGGAGAGTCGGGGTGCCCAGTACCGTCGAGATTTTCCAAAACGTGATGATGTCAATTGGTTGAAACATACAATCGCCATAAAAAAGGATGGGAAGATTCAGTATGATTATAAACCCGTCGTGATTACCAAATTTCAACCACAAGAAAGGAAATACTAATGATACAGGTCAAAGTAAAGGTATTTCGATACAATCCCGAGAATGATCAGCAAAAACCTGGTTTTAAGGAATATACAGTTGAAGCTGATCCCAAGGAGAAAGTTCTGGATCTCTTACATCGGATCAAATGGGAACAGGATGGTACGCTGTCCTTCCGCCGTTCCTGTGCTCATGGGATCTGCGGATCCTGTGCCATGAAAATTAATGGTGCCAATATGCTGGCGTGCGAGGCCAACTTAAAGAACTTCAGAGATCCCACTAATATTACGGTAGAACCGCTAGAATCTTTACCGTTAATTAAAGATCTGGTGGTCGATCTGAATGATTTCTTTAAGAAATATGAGGTTGTGAAACCGTATCTGATTAACAAAACACCGCCACCGACCAACGAACGATATCAGTCTCCCGAAGATCGCAAGCTCATTGATGAGGCAACCTGGTGTATTCAGTGCGCATCCTGTACCACTTCCTGCCCATCCAACTGGAAAAATCCTAATTTCCTGGGTCCGGCAGCATTACTGAAATCTTATCGCTATAATTTTGATACCCGGGATGAAGGTACTGCCGAGAGAATTCACATACTGGACACCAATGACGGTGTATGGCGCTGCCACACAATTTTTAATTGTGTTGAAGCCTGTCCGAAAGATATTAATATCACCTGGCACATTTCCCAGTTAAAGAAAAAATTGGTCAGTCGGGAATATTGATTTTAAATTGATATATTTCTGAATGGTAGTAAAAACCCCGGTAAAATGAATTACCGGGGTTTTTCATCTCCTGAATCCTTTCAGGATAAGGGTCAGTTCGACCGTTTATTGAATAACGATCGCTTCGCTGAGCAGGTTTTGACTTAGACTTGCATTAATATTATTGGCTTCACTCAGGTTGAGAAGCAGCTTATGCCCGGATTCCGTTTTCTGGGTACCCAGAGCTGCTAGTGCTCCGATAACCAGATCCGGATTGGCAGTAATGGTCATGACCTGATTATATTTTGCACTCTCGCGAATATTATTCACGTAAGGCTGGGTTCCGGAAGTCAGCCAGAAGGCGTTAATTTTTTTAATGATCACCTGCTTTTCAAGGTTCAGATCCATTGTCATAGGAATTTCCACTACCTTGATCTTTTTACCATGCACTTTGATTTTCTTATGATCATTTAGTACATCGGAAATAACTTTCCTCTCATTATCCGATGTGCTGTTTTGGGGATTATAGAGTACTGCGATGACACAATTTTTCCGGATTTTATCTTCCAGGGAAATGTTGTGGTTCAACGCTTTGAGAATGAGGGGGACTTGCTCTTTAACTTCGGACTTATAATCCTGTGCCATTAATATATTTGCACAAACCAACAGTATTAATCCAAGAATTAGAAATCTGGCCATGTTAACACCTCCAATAAAGATATTAAATCTTGCTGCCTTGCTGCTATAGTTAGTGTTTATTGAT
>CBDUVK010000484.1:0-2011 GCA_965370645.1 uncultured bacterium | reverse complement strand
GAAACCTGTTTTCTTCTGGCAGGTATTATCTTAAATTCAGTGAATATTTTAGTGTGGGAGTTCATATCCGTATTTTACTCTACTTAAAAGAATATCTGCTTCGATATCGCCGGAAATTTTTCTGGGGAATCATTTTTGTTCTCCTGACCAACATATTCAAAGTTGTCAATCCCCGTATCGTTCAAAAAGCAATTGATCTATTGCAGCAATCATTTCAGATGACCCAAATCGGAAAGTATGCTATCATCATTGTATGCATCTCTTTCATCCAGGGATTTTTTCTTTTTCTTATGCGGCGTACGATTATTGTGGCATCCAGGGAAATCGAAAATGATTTACGCAATGACCTGTTCTGGAAATTGGAGGGTCTCTCTGCCGGTTTCTATAATCAGATGCCCACCGGCGATATTATGAGCCGGGCCACCAATGATATGAATGCAGTACGCATGGTTCTGGGACCGGGAATCGCCTATTCCGTCAATACGATTATGGCTTTCTTATTCGTAATTCCGATGATGTTATATATCAGTCCGGCACTTACAGGTCTTGCTTTAATTCCCTTCCCCGTCATGGCCATACTGGTTAACCGATTTGGAAAGGCAATAAATAAGCGCTATGAAAAAATCCAGGCCCAACTAGCTGCAATCAGCACTTTTGTGCAGGAGAATTTATCGGGAGTCGCCATCATCCGGGCATTTGTCAGGGAAAAACATCAGATGGACGAGTTTTATAAACTGAATAACGACTATATGCATAAGAATCTCAGCTTTGCCCGGGTATACGCCGCTTTTCATCCCAGTTTAATGTTGATTATCGGTTTTGCCGTTCTCCTGGTATTATTAGGCGGCGGTAAATTGGTCATCGACCAAACCTTAAGTATTGGGGAATTAACCGCTTTCATGCTGTACCTGGGAATGCTTGTCTGGCCCTCTATTGCATTAGGATGGGTCATCGGTCTATTTCAACAGGGTACTGCATCCATGAAACGAATCCGGAATATTCTCGATGCGGTCTCAGATATTAGCGAAGGCCAGCTCGAACTCTTACCATCCGAAGTAAAGGGTAAAATTGAATTTAAAAAACTGAATTTTAAATATGAAGATGTTCCAGTTTTAGAAGATATCAATTTGGTTATTCAACCAAAATCTACTGTAGGTATCTTGGGACAAACCGGAACCGGAAAAACCACGCTGGTCCGTCTGATTCCACATCTATATCCGATTAAAGGAGGACAACTTTTCATTGATGATCAGGATATCAATGAATACCAATTAGGCTCCCTGCGTCAGCAAATCGGTTATGTAACTCAGGAAACCTTCCTGTTCTCAGATACCATTCACAATAACATTGCCTTTGCCAAACCAGGTGCAACCCGGGAGGAAGTCATTCAGGCAGCAGAAATTGCTGCTATGCATGATGAAATTTTAGAATTCCCGGAAGGTTACGACTCCTACCTGGGAGAAAGAGGAATCAATCTATCGGGTGGTCAGAAACAACGTGTATCGATCGCCAGGGCGATTTTGGCAGAGCCCAGAATTTTAATTCTGGACGATGCTTTCTCTGCTCTCGATACTTATACGGAAGAGACTATTCTGCAGAATCTCAAGAATCTCTTTCCGGATAAAACAGTAATTCTTATCTCGCATCGAATCAGTACGTTGCAGAACGCAGACCATATTGTTGTGTTGGATCAGGGGAGAATTTCAGAAGAGGGTACACACGCTGACTTACTTCAACAGAAAGGGCTCTATGCCCATATTCATCAAAAGCAGTTACTTGAAATGGAAATTGAGAGTGTAAATTAAAATCAACAACAACTTCAAATTCTTTACATTTCAATTAGCCTGAAAAATTCATCATGCTAAGGTGCAAAGTATATGAAACTAATATCTTTTTTTTTACTTGGTCCACCAATTTCACAGATTTTCACGAATTACCAAATATGATTTTTTCAAAATATAATTGTTTATGAATTTTGTTTTAATCCCCGTCTGGCCGCCCTGCCTGCTGC
>CBDUVK010000483.1:0-2026 GCA_965370645.1 uncultured bacterium | reverse complement strand
ATTTAAAAACTCAGAGAGATTAAACCTCTTACAGCTCTCGCTTGCCTGGTAATATCCGGATCATTTTTATAGTTGGCGTTGCGGAGATAATACACAAACTCAATTCCGATTCCCAATTGACGCCAGATTTTGATCATATAGTTGCTGTAAAAGACATGCAACCGGTCCACACCAGGCGCACCTTCCCGGGCATAGATACTGAAATAGTTGTAATCCACCAGAATTCTGCCTAATCTCTGATGTTCCAGCAGCAACTCCAGTTTTCCGCGAACCCCCGAGCCAAAGTTATAATCTCGACCCTGATAGGAGGTCACATATTCATTGTTTCCCGCGCCCAGCGCAATAAAACCCAGTGCCGGATTAGTTACCAGTCGGAATCCTTTCCCGAGTGGCCAATTAGACAGTAAATTGGCGGTAAATGCCATCGCACCAATCTTGAATATTTGGACATCGTAGTAATCATAATTCTGAGAAATGCTCAGCAGATGTTTTTGCCCATTTCCTTTATCGTATTGCCAAGCGAACAGATTGCCCCAGGCGGTGATGGTAAGATTTCTCAAAGTATCTCGTTTACTGGTAAATAACCGGAAACTAAAGAAATCATAAGGTTTTACTTTAGATCTCATTTCAAATGGTGCACCGTAAAACCCGGTTAGTTGGAATGATGGACTGAGTTGGGTCTCTTTGGTATCGTCTCCCACCAAGCTACCTTTACCACCAATGGCAACATAACCGTCGAAACGCCGCCGTATATGATTTACGGTGGGCCGGGTCTTAAACATATCTCCCTTAATAATACGGTTGATACCACCCACAGGATTGAGCAGGAATCCGGCCGTCTCCCGTAAAACTCGTGTACCTCCCCGGTCACGGTCATCCAGCACACCTTCCGAGAATCGAAACAATACCTCTCCCAGGGCCACGCCTCCCCAGGTGGTAGTGACCAGGTCATTATAGGCGGGATATTCCCGCTCCATAAATACTTCCCACATGTAACTTCCCGCAAAAGTGAAGGGGATGGATTCCCAGAAATTCATTCCGTTGGTGCGGGCCGCATTATAATAAGTGCTGCCCTGATAGGGGTGGTTGAGAAAATTGGTACCAAAATTATTGGGATCCCACTCCAGGCCATGGCGCAGGTTATCCTGTATTGATTTCCAGCTAATCAAAAAGGAGTAATTATCTTCCCGCAGATAGCGAGCAGCGGACCAGGCCACAAAATTACTGAGCATCATTTCGGCAATAGCAAGATCAACCCGTTTAGGGATGACCGGATCTTCCACTTCATCCTGAGCAAAAGACGGGTCACTGATCAGCAGGAAAACCATTAGGAACAGTAACATTTTCTTCAAAACAGACCTCCTTTACAAAAGAGTGGCAAAAAGATCAATAATTGATCCGTTCGATCAGTCAACTCACTTAAAAATTTATTAACGTGTTGTACTAATTAATTATTCGAAATTTAAATAAACCAATAAAAAATATAATTTTACCTATTCGAGTCATCCTGATCCCGCATAAGCGGGAGAAGGAGCTTTCATCCCGAAGAGAAGTGAGATTCTTCCTGTCCGGCGGCCAGACGGGCGCTAAAGCTCAGAATGACAATGAGTTAGGTGCTTCGTAGAAATAGAATGTTATTCTTTTTAGCACAACGCTTATATTAAGTCTTCTCTACTGAGGAGACTTGAATTATTGGGCATCGGCTACTTTATTTCATCTGACGCTTTTTTGATCAGGGGTAACCTCACCGAGATCTGAAGGGTAATCAGCTGATCGAGTTGACGCTCTACCTGAATGAAACGGGCAGCTTTGGTGGCTCCCAGCATTTTATCGAATTTCTTAAAATAATCTTTACGGAGTTTGCTCTTTTTTTCGTTTACATCAAAAGACATATTCATCAGCTCCCTGGCCCGCTGATCTACCATGGTCTGGTAATGATCTGCATAGCTCTTAATGATCCTGAGTACTTCATCATTGAGTTCGGTCATTTTTAAATCATACTCCCGATAGAGTGGCCAGAATTTCT
>CBDUVK010000482.1:0-2032 GCA_965370645.1 uncultured bacterium | reverse complement strand
TTTAATAAGATGAACTATTCGGGTGAATTAAATTAAGTCTGATTTGAATAATATATAGGTATGAAACAATGCGAATAGGTATTGTATGTTATCCCACTTATGGAGGAAGTGGGGTTGTGGCAACTGAACTGGGTAAGAATCTGGCGACCCGTGGACATGAAGTTCATTTCATTGCTTACGCCATTCCTTATCGTTTAAATGAATACTATGAAAATATTTTTTATCATGAAGTAAAAATTCTTGATTATCCTTTATTTGAATATCCTCCCTATTCCCTGGCTTTGGCCAGTAAAATGGCTGAAATTGCCCGGTATCAGAATCTCGATATCTTGCATGTGCATTATGCGATTCCGCATGCTATATCCGCATACCTGGCTAAGGAAATGATCAAGGATCATCATCCCATAAAAATAATCACCACCTTGCATGGTACCGATATCACCCTGGTGGGCCGTGATCCGTCTTTCCTTGAAGTAACTCGATTCAGCATTGAACAAAGTGACGCGGTTACCGCAGTATCTCAATATCTCCGGGATAAAACGGTCGAATTCTTTAATGTCAAAAAGGAAATAGAGGTTATTTATAATTTTATCGAAGAGCAGCCTGACCAGAAGAAAAAATGTGATGAACTGCGTCTTCGGATAGCACCCCAGGGAGAACGAATCATTTCACACCTCTCTAATTTCAGGCCGGTAAAACGGGTGGGGGATGTCATTGAGGTGGCCCATAAAATATTGCAAAAAATGCCGATTAAAGTAATGATGATTGGTGATGGTCCGGAACGCTCTAAAGCGGAAGCTCGTGCCAGAGAATTGAATATTTCGGAGCATGTGCAATTTCTGGGAAAACAGGATAATGTGTATCTGTTGTTATCATTGTCCGATATTTTCATTATGCCCAGTAATTTAGAAAGTTTTGGATTAGCAGCACTTGAAGCTATGGTCTGTGGAGTTCCTTGTATTACCAGCAATGCAGGTGGCCTGGTTGAATTGGTGAAGGATGGGATCTCCGGTTTTACCACCGAGGTGGGAGATGTTGAAAAGATGGCCGAATATGCCCTCCGGATATTAACTGAACCAAATCTCCTGAGTAAATTGTCCGACTCCAGCCGGGAATATGCATTAACAAATTTTCATGTTGATAAGATTATACCACAATATATTGATTTGTACCAAAAAGTAAGTAATCGGAATCATTCCTGAAATGGTATTCAGTAAGGAATATTTTGAATTTCCTGAGCGCCCGCTGCTCATGGCGCACCGCGGATCTCAACTTATCAAAAAATACCCGGAAAACAGCCTGCCGGCTTTTAGGGAGGGGCTGCAACTGGGAGCCAACGGTATTGAATTTGATATTCGGCTTTCAGCTGACCAGAAAATTATGGTTTTCCATGACCGCACTCTTTTACGATTAATGGGAATAAAAAAAGAGCTTCGCGAGTTCTCCGCCGCCCAATTGCAAAATTTTCGGTTTATAAACCAAGCAGTACCCGAAGATGTTAAAATACCTACCCTGAGAGAGGTTCTTCAGGAATTTGGGAATCAGATTTATTATAATATTGAAATCAAGCGAATTTTTGGATCATATGCCATTTTAATTCGTAAGCTATACGAAATTTTGGAGAACTTTAAACCGGGGCACAAGGTATGGATATCAAGTTTCGATCCTCGGGTCTTATGGCACTGGCGTCGCCAATATTCAGCCATTCCCCTGGCTTTATTATTTGATAAGTGGCGCCTGCGGGAAAGATGGCTTTGCCAACAGAGTTTTATTGATATTTTGCATCCCGGGATTCATTTGATCTCCAGGAGTGAAGAGTTTCGAAAATATCAGAAAAGAACCTGCTTCTGGACGGTGAATTCCACCAATGAATTAGAAAAATTGAAAAATCAAAAACTAATGGGAATCATTTCTGACGATATGCCGTTAATAAAAGAAATATACAAATATTAAATGAAACCTTTTATAATTAATCTTCACTAAGGGTTTGAAATAAAAAAAATAAAATTTTAGGAACATTCAGATTCTTTTT
>CBDUVK010000481.1:0-2038 GCA_965370645.1 uncultured bacterium | reverse complement strand
AGAAAACAAATACAATATATTTTCATTATGCCGGCGTAAGTTAAGCTCCAACTGGCATCACCTCTATTGTCTGTTTATATTTAGAATTTTCAGGTGTGTATTAAACCATATTACCTTATGTAGGTTAATTAATTTTAGAAGTGGAGGAGTGATGTCCCTTCATCCCTTGGCAGGAAAACCTGCACCACCAAATATTTTAATTAATGTTTCTGAATTAGCAGCTGCATACTATAACGAAAAACCTGATCCTAATAATCCTTCCCATCAGGTTTCTTTTGGAACCTCGGGTCACCGGGGGACATCACTTAATCAGAATTTTAATGAGGATCATATTCTGGCCATTTCTCAGGCAATTTGTGAGTACCGCCAGAAACGGAAAATTGATGGTCCCCTTTTCCTGGGTAAAGACACCCATGCATTATCTGAAGCTGCGATGATGACGGCCATAGAGGTATTTGCCGCTAACCAGGTGGAAGTGCGATATCAATCCGGATTCGGATTTACCCCCACCCCGGTTATTTCTCATGCAATCCTGAGCTATAACAGCGCCAGGAATGTATCCTGGGCAGATGGCGTAGTCATCACCCCTTCTCATAATCCGCCGGAAGATGGGGGCTTTAAATATAATCCGCCCCATGGCGGTCCTGCAGATAGCGATACCACCGGCCTTATTGAACAGCGTGCTAATGAAATACTTGCTAACGGTTTAAAGGATGTCCGAAGAGTTGCCTATGAGAAGGCGTTATTATTTCCGAATGTCCAGGAGTATGATTATGTGAATCCCTACGTCAATGATCTTGAGAAGATCATCGATATGCAGGCTATTTCGGCAGGTGGTCTGAAACTCGGTGTCGATCCCCTTGGTGGTGCGGCGATCGAATATTGGGAGCCCATCGCGGAGCGCTATCGAATCAACATAGAGGTGGTGAATAAAAAAGTCGATTCCAGCTTTTCCTTTATGCCGGTCGACAAAGATGGGAAGATACGCATGGATTGCTCATCTCCCTATGCTATGGCAGGATTGATCAAGTTGAAAGACAAGTTCGACATCGCCTTTGGAAATGATCCCGATACCGATCGTCATGGTATTGTCACCCCCAGCAAAGGCTTACTTAATCCTAATCATTATCTGGCGGTGGCGGTGTGGTATCTGTTTCAGAACCGACCTGAATGGGGAGTTCAAAAAATGGTCGGCAAAACTCTGGTCTCAAGTTCCATGATCGATCGGGTGGCAAATAGTCTGAAGCGAAAACTATCCGAAGTGCCGGTAGGATTCAAATGGTTTGTGGATGGATTGCTTGAAGGGAAATATGGATTCGGGGGTGAGGAGAGCGCCGGGGCCTCATTTTTAAGACGTAACGGATCGGTCTGGACAACAGATAAAGATGGTATCATCATGGATCTGCTGGCTGCGGAAATTCTGGCGAAAACTGGTAAGGATCCAGGTCTGCACTATCAGGATTTGCAGGAAAAATTTGGCAGTCCGGTATACGAAAGAATAGATGCACCAGCAACTGCCGGGCAGAAGGAGGTACTTAAGAATATGAGTCCGGATCAGGTGACTGCCAAAGAGCTGGCGGGGGAAAAAATCATGAATAAACTGACCCGCGCCTCTGGGAATAATGCACCCATTGGAGGTTTAAAAGTTGTCACCGAAAACGGCTGGTTTGCCGCCCGACCTTCCGGTACTGAAGATATCTATAAAATTTATACAGAGAGTTTTAAAGGGTCTGACCATCTGAAACAGATTCAGGAAGAAGCCCAGGCTATAGTGAAAAAGGTATTTAGTTAAAAAAATAGGTACATCATACTAATGGATACCTTTCCTTATAACCATATGAATTATATTTCACCCCTAACGGGGTTTGAACTCATTTTTGGGAATTATTTCTATAAATATTCGATCCCTAACGGGATCAATTGATAAATGATGATGGATAATATTTAAATTCTTTGATTACTGAATTTCTTGTGTCCTTTTTTAAGAAAATCCCGTAGGGATGAAATATATATAGCCCCCGAATTTATTCGGGGGTAC
>CBDUVK010000480.1:0-2039 GCA_965370645.1 uncultured bacterium | reverse complement strand
GGCCTGGGAATATGGCATTCTTGTATCCATATCCTTTAACCTTATCCTTCTGGCAGACTATTGGATCCGGATTGTTGTTGCTCTGTATTTCCGCTGCGTTTCTTATAAATCTGAGGAAGGCACCTTATCTGGGCGTTGGCTGGCTATGGTATCTGGGAACTCTCGTTCCGGTCATTGGTCTGGTTCAAGCGGGCTTTTGGCCGGCCATGGCTGATCGTTTTACCTATGTACCGGCAATCGGTATATTTGTCATAATAGCCTGGGGCCTACCGGAACTGGTTGTTGGTTGGCGGTCTATGAAGAGAATTCTATTTTCAGCCGCCGCTGTGGTACTTATTTTGTTTATGGCTATGACTTTAGTGCAAGTCAAATATTGGCGTGACAGCAAGACCCTATATGAACATACGCTTAAGGTGACCAAAAACAACTACCTGGTCCATAATAATCTGGGGAATGTTTATTTCAGAAATCAGCAATTACCGGAAGCAGCTCATCAATTTTCCGAGGCATTGCGGATAAATCCAGCTTATGCGCTGGCCCACAACGGCCTGGGGGCCGCCCTGATTCGCATGGGAAATATTGAAAAGGCTATATTCCATTTTCAAGAAGCAATCAAAACAAACCCGGGTTTTACAGATGCCCAAAACAACTTAAAAACAACCTTAAAATTCAAACAAAATAATCCAATAAATCAGTAAATTCAGCTAAGTTATTCTAAAGTGATACATAAATATATTTTTTTATTGCAACTTGCTTGAGGAACCTTACTACATCGAGACCCAAAATAACCTTAGCAGTGTTTTAGCAGCGTTAACAAATAGCAATAAATAGATCCTCAATATCATCTTAACCGATTGGGACGGGTATGAAGGCAATAAACAAAATTCAAAAAACGGTCCTGGTAACCGGCGGTGCAGGATATATCGGTGCACACGCCTGCAAAGCGCTCGCAGAGGTGGGATACACTCCTGTAACGTATGACAATTTTGCTTATGGTCACCCTGGGGCCGCCAAATGGGGCCCTCTGGAAAAAGGCGATATTGATGATCGAAAGCAGCTTGAGATGGTAATGCAAAAATATAACCCTTGCGCTGTAATGCATTTTGCCGCATACGCTTATGTGGGTGAATCCGTTAAAAACCCGGCAAAATATTATCGCAACAACGTAGCGGGCACGTTGTCTTTGTTGGAATCGATGAAAAGCTGCGGTATCGATAAGATTATTTTTTCCAGTACCTGTGCAACCTACGGAATACCCGATCAAATTCCCATTGTCGAGAATCACCCGCAAAATCCAATTAATCCATATGGCCGGAGTAAACTGATGATTGAATGGATTTTACAGGATTTTGCCGCGGCCTATGATTTCAAATTCGTATCGTTGAGATATTTCAATGCCGCCGGAGCGGACCCTGCGGCAGTCATCGGTGAAGATCACGACCCCGAGACCCACCTGATTCCACTGGTTTTGGATGCTGCCTTGGGAAGGAGAAATCGTCTGGAAATCTATGGGACCGATTACGATACCCCTGATGGGACCTGCATTAGGGATTATATTCACGTTTCAGATCTTGCCGGTGCACATCTGCTGGCACTGAAATACCTCAATCCGATGATGACGGGCCGAGTGACGTTTTTAATCTGGGAAACGGTAATGGGTTTTCAATTAGGGAAGTGGTTGCGGCAGCGATGAAAATTACAGGGTGCAATATCCCATGTCTGGAAGGCGACAGAAGATCCGGTGGTCCTGCGGTGTTAATCGGAAGTTCGGACAAGATTCGAGATGTTCTGGGGTGGGAGCCACTATACAACAGCCTTGACACCATCATTACTACGGCCTGGCAGTGGCATAAAAAAGTATGTGATAGAACTCGACCCGGATAAACCGAAAAATGCCTAATCCGCCAAAAGCAGGACGATACAAGTGTTTGATAAGTGGTTGTGGTGATATATTTCCAGTATTTAAACCAACGGTGCGTACCAATGTCAGAGGAAAATTATGATAGCAAGTGAAACTAAGGTCTCAATAATAATACCTG
>CBDUVK010000479.1:0-2057 GCA_965370645.1 uncultured bacterium | reverse complement strand
GTCCCATGAGTGATATCATTCGCGTTAACAATATCTTCTGAGACTAAAACAAGAGTAAATCCATAAGCAATAAGATAAGTAATGAAGATGTCACACTTTAAAGCCTTACAGGTTTCCATGTATTTATCAGATTATCTAATCCAGATTGAATTTTTTACTGAATAACCGATTTTCAATAGTCAAATAAATTAAAGTGATACAGCAAAATTTTTAAAAAAATAGACCTGTGGATTATAGGAAAGATATTCTAACCAACCTCAAGTTAGTGATCCTTCTGTATTTAACGGCACAACCGATATCATTTGTATTTCGGATAAATATTTAAGGGAGGAGATAATATCAGGAGAATGAACTTTTAAAATCTCCTCCCTCCCAACTCACTGCTGATTTACCAAACGACAAATTCCGTACCAAAAAGATTCAATTCCTCAAATTGATTGGATAAAATTAATATGTCACCATTATATCTTATAAAATAACAGTAGGTTAGAAGAATGATAATAGCTTGCTTAAGATTTCATACAGATAAATTTTTAGGTACAATAAGTAGGATATTTCAAAGCAGAAAAGCACAGGTGTGTGGATTTATTCAGAATTCCCATTCTACTATTAAATAGCTATACAGAATTAGATTATAATATCACAATCTGTTTTCAATCTGTCAGAAACAGGTCAGCCAACTTCTCTGCCAGTGGGGCGACATCCGGATCGTTACGATTGGTGAGGATAATGATTGTATACTGATCTTCCGGAAAGCGCTGGATAACGGTGCGGAATCCTTTGGTACTTCCGGTATGGTGAACCCGGGAATGTCCCTTATATTCGTCGATCCGCCAACCAAATCCATAAATCTCCAGATTGGGGGTATAAGCCAGTTTTAGCGTCTCACGTGATATGAGTGTATCGGTATAGAGAGCCTGATCCCATTTGTAAAGATCATTGATAGATGAATAAATTCCCCCGTCTCCCAAAACCGCACTGGTAACACTTTGATCGGTGAATTTAATAGAATCCCTCATAATGGTATAGCCATAGGCACGATGGGGAACGTGAGAGATTCCCTTTTCATATGCTACGGTATTATCCATACCCAAAGGTTCAAAAATATTCTCTTTTAAGAATTCGGCAAAGGATCGACCGGACAATTTTTCCACCACCATTGCCAGGATTGCATAACCGGTATTACTATAGCGATAGTCTTTTCCAACTTCGAAATAGCTACTGTCTTGTTCTGTCATTAATTGAAGTATCTCCTTATCCAAGATCTGATATGGCAAACTATCGGTGACCAGGTCTTCATAGTCAATCAAACCTGAGGTATGTTGAAGTAAATGCTTAATGGTGATATCCTGGCTATAGGGTGGGAATTCCGGGAAAATTTCCCTGATCGATGTGTTATAATTCAATTTCCCCTGCTTTTGCAGTATCATGATGCACATAGCTGTAAACTGTTTGGTCACCGAAGCCAGGCGGAAATTGGTTTGAGGTGCAACCGGGATTTTCTTTTCCAGATTAGCCTTACCATAGGTTTTTGTGAGAATAGGATTTCCCTGACGAATAACCATGACAGCCGCTCCGGGGAGTTTCTCTCCGTCGTAAGATTGAAATATCCGGTTAACTCTTTCGTCAATACTCGTGCTGCACGCTCCAAAAATGAGAACAAAGCAGATACTATATAATACAATTTTACCTTTGGTATGCATTTTACCTCTAATTTTGGTAATATATAAAGTCACAATCTTTTGTAAATAAATTGAAAGAATTTACTCAACAATAAATTATTAATCAACTCTGCGGAAATCCAGTTGCCGTAAAATTATCGGATTTAAACTCGCAATAAAATGAACGGTGGTTTTGCATTATTTTACCAGGTCACCGCCATTTCTTTTCTAATTTGAAGAAGGAGAAACAATGCATGTTTATAATGTATTCATGCAAGACTATGGGTAACATATTCAAGCACCGAGAAAAGAGTTTCATTAAAAACTAATTTAGATAAAACATTCGTCATTTGATATTAAGGGAAAATTTATGATGACAGAGGATTTACTTTTTCA
>CBDUVK010000478.1:0-2058 GCA_965370645.1 uncultured bacterium | reverse complement strand
GACAGCGCCTGCGCCCTGATGGCGAGGGCGAAGCTAGAGCCGATCAAATAACAACAAATAGGCGCAGTAAAGTGCACACTTTATTGTTATCAATTATTATCTTTGTAAATAAATTTCGGTAAAGTGAAACCACCTTAGAATAAAATTTGCTGCAGCAAATCTGCTGTCAATTTTTCTCCGCTTCGACATGAATAAGATGGGACGGATCAGCACACATACCCCAGCGGCGACGAGCAATACAGGTCATCAATCACCGAGCAGTGGAATTCATCAAAGATTGTCCGGAAGAACAAGCCGAAGATGGCGACCATGCATATTTTATATGCCATCTTTTACATTTTTAGAGTCCAATTCCTTTTGAAACACCTTCACCATATTCCGGATCTGCTTTTGTGAAATGGACCACCATTTTTTCCTGGATATTTTTCGGTACATTTTTAAGAGCACCAACAATATTTTCAATAAGCCGGATCTGTTCATCAGCAGGCATTAATCGGTATAGATCGCCAGGCTGGATATAATCTGCATCCACGCCTCTTTTCTGATCATACCAATCCGCATCACCTGATATCTTCAAAGGTGGTTCTTTGAAAGCTGGATCGGCCTCAGGACCGTGGAAATCATTTGGATCATAATTGACAGAGGCGCCATCATTACCGTCAAATCGCATATAACCGTCACGCTGATAGTTATTAACTTCCACTGCATGTGGTCGATTAATCGGTAACTGTTCAAAGTTCACACCCAGACGGTATCGATGCGCATCGGCATAAGCAAAGATGCGCCCCTGCAGCATTTTGCATGGGGAAAAAGATATACCAGGTACCACGTTGGCTGGTGAGAAAGCAGATTGTTCCACTTCAGCAAAATAGTTATCAGGATTACGGTTCAACTCCATGACACCTACTTCGATCAACGGATAGTCGGCGTGCGGCCAAACCTTGGTCAGATCAAATGGGTTGATGGGATAGGTTTCTGCCTCTGCTTCTGGCATAATCTGCACATTGAGCGTCCATTTAGGGAATTCACCGCGCTCGATCGTTTCAAATAACTGGCGGACGTGATAGTCCGCGTCTTCTCCTACTATGCGATTGGCCTCTTCCTGCATCATCGTTTGGATGCCCTGCTGAGTCTTGAAGTGAAACTTGACCCAGAACCTTTCCTGTGTCGCGTTAATGAAACTATAGGTATGGCTCCCATAACCGTTCATATATGGAATGCCCTTAGGAATGCCGCGATCGGAAAACAAGATGGTTACCTGATGCAGTGATTCTGGAACTTTCGACCAAAAATCCCACCACATGATCTCTGATCGAAGATTGGTCTGAGGCACACGTTTCTGAGTATGAATGAAATCAGGAAATTTCATGGCATCCCGGATAAAGAAAACGGGTGTATTATTGCCAACCAAATCCCAGTTTCCTTCTTCTGTGTAAAATTTTAACGCAAAACCTCTGACGTCGCGAACAGTATCTGCCGATCCCTTTTCTCCTGCTACCGTTGAAAACCGGCCGAACATCTCTGTTTTCTTACCCACATCTGAAAATATCTTTGCTTTCGTGTATTTTGTAATATCCTTTGTCACGGTGAAAACACCATGCGCACCGGCAGCTTTTGCATGAACAACACGCTCGGGAATGCGTTCACGATTAAAATGAGCCAATTTTTGTAACAGGTAGTGATCCTGCAACAATGTCGGTCCACGTTTACCCGCAGTGAGTGAATTTTGATTGTCACTGACGGGAATACCTGCTGCTGTGGTTAATGTTTTTTTCTTTTTCATGGCTTAATCCTCCTACAGTTTTTTGATTAGGATATCTATTTCATCAATTAAAAATATAGGACCTAACTATAAATTTAACAGACATGTATACATAATACCATGTGTTTGGTGATGAAGGGGAATACGGAAAGTGTTTTTTTCCCTATTTCCTTATCCTTATCCCCTGGTCTTTATCATATTCCTTGCCGCCCTTCTTCCGAATACGACCGCAAAATTAGTACCGCGGTCCCATGGATAAACCTGGCTCATACTTGCAAAATAAAGTTCTGGGATGG
>CBDUVK010000477.1:0-2058 GCA_965370645.1 uncultured bacterium | reverse complement strand
AACGAATATCGAATAATGAATTTCCTGCCTGTAGCAGGCAGGCGAATAACGAGCATCGAGTGGCGAGTACCTAGTAACGAGTATCCCGCGTTCACCCCATAAGATCAAAATCCCCTTCCAGAACCCGGTCAATTCTTCCGCTGCGCCATTTTCGAATGTTATCTCGGATAAGCGGAGATGGTTCTATCCGGTAGTGCCTGACTATCCTGGCCCCGGTATCTGTCTGTCGTAAAAATTCCTGGGTGGCCTGGTTCATTAAAATTTCCTTATTCTGGGCCGGTTTCTCCGGCTGCGGGCATATACGAACGTGAACATTGTATTTTTGATAGGTCTTTTGCGTTTTAGGGATCTCCAGGACATGCAATCCGTGCTCGCCCTGCAGGATGGAATAGGATCCGAAACCGGAAATTGCCGCCATAAATTGATATTCTTTTCTGGCTTCATCCATAATCTCGCGTAAAACCAGAGATCGCATCCGTCTTTTTTGTCCCCAGCAACGGTACATTTTAACAATTTTATCAAAAAATTCTACGGCAACCCGGGCATCTTTTTGCATCTTAAAATGCGCTTCAACTTTTAGAAAAGCATCCTTGGGTAGTTTTTCTTCAAATGTTTTATACGCTTCGGAAACCAGATATAGCTGTTGGGCCAGCTGTTCAACCAGTTTGGGAGAGAATGATGTACGTTTCTCCGGTTGGCTGCCCATCAGGCGATCCATAAGTCTCCCGGCGGTATTCAGGGCTGTTTCAATGCGGTCCATATATTCAATCTCACCCAATATTGTGAAGCGCTTTTCCGAATCCCAAAAGCTTGAGAGATAGGTCTCATTTAAAAAATTCTGTTTGGTTTCAATCCAGTCATCAGAATTGATCATTTCATAGTATGCCTTATATTCCTCATTCAAATACTGTGCCTCATTCCGGTTTCCGTAGGAATCAAGAAGGACGTTTTTCAGATCCATGTCCTTCATCTCACCAACTTCCACAGCTTTGTCTTTTTCTTTTCCATCCTCTTTTTCTTTCACTTCGACAGCAGGTCCGTTGGGATCAATAAATTCAACCTGAATGGTTTTTGCATCGCTGCGAATGAATAAAAATTGATCGCCCTCCGGGAATTGATGATTAACAATGGTCATGGCCAGGGTGGTCAACAGATACCTGTCTATAGCCCGCTTAAGAGGCCGGGCACCCAAATCTTCTGTGAATCCCTTTTCCAGCAGAAAATCAATTGCAGAATCTTCCCATTCAATAGCCCATTCGCGGGTTCGTAAACCGCGCCTTTGAAATGCTTTTTTAAGCTCATTACTTAATATCTCGCGCATCACAGTTCTACTGAGAGGATGAAAGATGATCACCCGGTCCAAGCGATTGATAAATTCCTTCCTGAAGGTCTGACCGACCGCTTTTTCTACGCTTTTATAAGAGAATGCGGAAGATTTGGTCGTGAAACCGATATTTTCCCCGCTTTGTAGTTTTGCACCCAGATTGGAAGTCAGGATGATGATACTATGCCGGAAATCAGCAGTGTTTCCATGGCGTCCAGTCAATCGACCGTCATCAAACACCTGCAGGAAAACATCCCATATCTTAAAATGAGCCTTCTCAAATTCATCCAAAAGGACCACCGAGAAAGGTTGTTTCCGGATCTGTGAAACCAGTGTTGAGGTTTCCTGCTTGTCATACGGATCTCCCAAAATGCTGTTGAGAGATTCCTGATTCTGAAATTCACTCATATCCAGGCGAATCATGCGCTCCGGAGATCCAAATAAGAATTCGGATAATGTTTTGGCAATTTCGGTTTTTCCGGTTCCGGTGGGACCCACAAACAGGAACACCCCGGCAGGCCGGGTGGGATCGGTTAAGCCTGCTTTGATCATGGCCACGCGCTCAATGAGACTATCCACCGCTTCGGTCTGACCCAGAACCCGCTCTTGAAAATGTTTGTGCAATTCCGCCATATCCAGATCCATACGGTCATCGATGATACTCTGCGGTAAATCGGTCAGTTGTGACAGGCTGACGATGAGATCATCGGTATTTAGAGAGGTTGTCTTTGCGT
>CBDUVK010000476.1:0-2059 GCA_965370645.1 uncultured bacterium | reverse complement strand
TTATCCTGGCTCTTTGTTATTTTCTCTGCCATGCTATTTGGAATAAAGCCTGTTATTTCAGGTTTAGAGTAACATATTATATTGGTGTGGTTCCAATATATTTTTTCCGAGGAATAAAAGTCTTGTAATAAATTAATTTTTTTACCAGAGAGTAAGAATTCCAGGATTTAAAGCATTGCTAATATCCAGGATGATATAAAACTGAAAACCGGAAGAAACAGCTATTCACAATTGTTATTACTATTTATTTTAACTGTCTAAAGAGGAAAAAGATATATGGGTCAAATAGGATCATATGATGAGAAAGTAAATGATTTTAACTGGGAAATGGTTGAACATGAATTGGGGTATAAAAAAGGTGATAAAATCAATATTGGCTACTATTGCTCCGATCGCATATGCGAACTTGGGAATTCTGATAAACTGGCATTTATCTGGGAAGCACACACGGGTGAAGTTAAAAAATATACTTTTAATGAACTGAGGATTCTCTCCAATACTATGGCCCATTACCTTCAAAACCTTGGAGTTAAGGCAGGTGACCGGGTTTGTCTTTTTATGGATAAAATCCCGGAACTTTATTTCGGTTTTTTAGGAATCCTAAAAATGGGTGGCATTGCGCAGCCCCTGTTTTCAGCCTTTGGAGGAGAATCACTCCTAACCCGTCTTGAGGATGCGGGAACTACCGCCATATTTACTCAGAAGAAACATCTGGGAAAAATCCGTAAGATCATCCAGGATCTTCCACTCTTAAAACATGTGATCGTTGTAGATTACGAAGGTACCAAACCATTACAGGAAAGAGAAATTCGCTTTTCCCTGGATACGGCAAAGCCGGTAGAAGACTTTACGGTGTATCCATCCACCGCGGAAACACCGTCGGTCCTTCACTATACCTCAGGTACAACCGGAAGGCCCAAAGGGGCTCAGCATGTTCACTATTCTCTTATTGCTCAATACATCACCACGAAATATGTCCTCGATCTTAATAATGAAGATATCTATTGGTGTACAGCCGACCCCGGATGGGTTACGGGAACATCATATGGTATCATCGGTCCCTGGGCTAATGGGATCACCCAGTGTGTTCTTGACTCCGGATTTAGCGCGGACGCCTGGTATAAATTTATCCAGAAGCATCGTATTACGGTTTGGTACTCCGCACCTACGGCCATCCGCTCACTCATGAAAGAGGGAAAAGCACCCATAGAGAAATTTGATTTATCCTCCCTGCGGCATCTCTGCAGCGTGGGCGAACCGCTGAACGCAGAGGCGGTTCTCTGGTCCCAGAATGTCTTTGGACTGGCCTTTCACGACACTTTCTGGCAAACTGAAACCGGGGCCATGATGATCTGTAATTATCCGGGAATGAAAATAAAACCAGGCTCCATGGGAAAACCTATCCCCGGCATTGAAGCCACAGTGGTTGATCTGAAAAGCTATGAACCTCTTAAAAAACCGGGTGTGGTAGGGCTAATCGCAGTCAAACCAAGCTGGCCATCCATGTTCAGATCTTACTGGAATAATGAGGAAACCTATAAGAGTAAATTTATCAATAACTGGTATATCTGTGGGGACCGCGCCAGCATTGATGAAGATGGCTATTACTGGTTTGTGGGCCGGGATGATGATGTAATCAATACCGGAGGGCATTTGGTGGGCCCCTTCGAAATTGAATCCGCACTTCTGGAACATGAAGCTGTAGCAGAATCAGCGGTGGTTGGTAAACCGGATCAGGTCAATATGGAGGTTGTAAAAGCCTTTATCGCTCTTAAACCGGGATTTGAAGCATCGGATATGATAAAATTACAAATCATGAATTTTATCCGAAAAAGATTATCGCCCCTGGCAATGCCGCAAGAAGTGGAATTTGTTGATTCGTTACCCAAAACGCGGAGTGGTAAGATTATGCGCAGACTCCTGCGCGCTAAAGAATGGGGGGAGGAAATTGGCGATACTTCCACCCTGGAAAATGATTAATCCCTGGAATTTTTGTGATTTAAGAAATATACCAACTATAAAGGAGAAATTATGTCAGCTGTGAAAGATGCGGTACTGG
>CBDUVK010000475.1:0-2061 GCA_965370645.1 uncultured bacterium | reverse complement strand
TGTTAGTTTTTGTTTGCATTCGAGATAGTTTAAATAGGTCCATCCCGGCAATAAATTGCCGGGCTAGTATCAATTGTCCAAAAGGGACAGAGGATTCATTCCTAGTAAGACAGGGAATCCATTAAATTCTGCCAGATTATTAGAAATTGAAACTACTTAAAACTTCTCTTCGGCTAGAATCTCTCTCATTTTAGGATTACTCCGGTTAAATTCCCTGATCAACTCGAAAGAGAGCGGAACTCTCTCCTCCAGACGCTTCCGTGTCTCTTCACTGGTATTTCCACGATGGATCGGTACCCGTCTTACATACTGCTGGATATGACCTGCTTTTCGCCCATATTTATACTCATAAGTAAAATTTCCGAATGCGTCGGTTTGCATAACCGGATTCATTTTATTTGGAATGCTGATAAAGAATTCGCTGTGGGAAAGATCGCTCTGATTGAATAGATTTTGGAGATGTAGAGAGTGATACAGCTCAATCGCCATATCCTCAGCGGGATCTATTAATATAACATTTTCTGCGAGATGGGATCTATAAATATAGTTATCATTTTCCCGGTAATTCCGAAGCCAGGATAATTTCTCCCGAAAAAAATTGGTATAGAAAGGGTAGTGAGTGCATGCCAGCAAAATCGCCTTCAATTTTTCAGCATTTGGTGTTTGGCGGATATTCTCTAACAGCGTCACCAGGTGATAGGATATATAATTTTCGACAGAATTTATCTGGATATTCCGGGGGGATGAGCTGACACCATCGAGCAGCATGCTGTTCGATGTCCAGTCAAATCCATAACGGGGAAGAATAGACAGATCAATGAGGAGTTCCGGATGAATGTCGGATGGGCCCTGGTAATTCTCTCTGGGACCGGTGGCAGTTGGATCAATGAATTCGATGGCACCGTCGATCGCCCCAGCTAATCCGATACCGGCTTGCTGAAAGATTGAGATTGTACCCTGATATCCTGAATCCCCCTGTTGTTTGCGGAGTGTCTTGACATATCCACCCGAGGCCACTGTTCCCGCGGTAGCCATCACTGCAATACTGCCGTTTTCTTTTTTTTCAAAATGATGCAAGGCCGCTTTCGCACCAGCATCAATAATACCGATAACTTCTATATCCAGATCCGCCCGGGTCACTAAATTTTCAATATTCTGTTTCCCAATGGCTGTTGCCGTATTGCAGGCGATTGCCAGGAGTTTGACGGGTTCTTTATCGGGACTTGGCTGCTCACTGCTTCCGGAGAAATAATATTTTTTACCCAGTAAGAACTGGGCATCTTTAATGATATGTTCTTTGAGCAGATCAATATTATTTTCCCGGGAGTAATTTCCGTAAGGCATGTTTGCCTGATCTGCCAGAAAGAGAAAATATTCTTCCTGGAAATCTTTAAGTCCGTCACCACCGGGAATGAGTTGATGACTTCGATTGTCAAATTGATCCAAATTAAGGATAACTTCCAGCACTGCCAGACCCCCGGTACCTGAATCGAAAATCCCAATAGGCAGGGTCGCCTCTCTCTCCGGATAATTCCGGGTATCCAGGTAAAAGAAACTGCTGGAATCAGTCAGAATGACCTGAGTGATATCACGATTTTTATGATCCTCAGATGAAGAGCAAAAAATTTGAAGTAAAATGACCACAAGAGAGGCAACCATATAAAATTGGTGTTTTAAATCATATTGACAATTCATATAAGATTCACCTTCAAAATTTTAGCAAAGGCCCTGATGGAGTGCGATAAAACCATGTTTTTCCATTGATCCACCTATCTGTGGGTGGAATAAATTGATTTATTAAAAAGGGATATGGTATGTGAGAGTCCATTCATTAGAATCCTATTTATTTTCAATAGTCAGGTTTGAATAACTACATTCCTTTCAAATTATTAAATTCGGAGCTATAGTCCTCATCCTGTAAATTAAATAGAATGTTTATGCTCTTATGTTAAAAAGAGTTTATTTACAACTCAGCAAACTGAAAATCCATGAACAAATCATTTTGCAATGATTGACAGGGATTCCCTCTGAAGAGTCTTAAACTCCCCTTCTCAAAATTAT
>CBDUVK010000474.1:0-2062 GCA_965370645.1 uncultured bacterium | reverse complement strand
TTCTGATTGTTAAAAATTACTATTAACCTGTATACCCCTTCCCTTTTCCCTTCCCTTACCGGTAGGGGAAGGGCCAGGGTTAGGGTATAAAGTACTTCAAAGGTTTAATTAAATTAGAAAAAATTTAACCTACTGATTATCACGATTGTCATCCCGTCATGGACTGGCGGGATCCAGAACTTAAGGATGTAATTATAAAATAGATCCCTGCCTAAAGCATGCCCCAGAGGGGCAGGCAGGGATGACATATGATGGTAGACAACGCGCTTAATGCGCGTTGATCGACGGGGATTAACCCCGTCGTCTACCTAAGTTCGAAAGTTTTTGCACATTTCTTAGGATAAATAGTAAGTTGTCATCCCGGCAGGGAATGCGCAGTCTGGCCACAGGACAGGCCGGGATCAAGGCATCAAGGATGAGTACCAGAATTATAAATATAAGAAGTGTATAATCTTATTAAGGTTTAATAGTAATTCGTTAAAATTCGTGTAATTCGTGGACAAATTTATAGAAAAACTCACCGTGATACTAAAAAATATTGTATATTTTAATTCTATTTTAGCTTCCGATGTTAATTTTTAGGAGTTCCACCATGACCTTCAAGAATATCCTGGTTCCTATCGATTTTAGTGATTTTTCTGACAAAGCATTGGAATACGCCCTGCAGCTGGCAGAGAGCTTTCAATCCAATCTAACCATTCTGCATGCTCTGGTATTGTTTCAGGATGATGTGGGAGAGGAAGAGAAATTACACGAATACGAAGACTGGATAAAACGACGAGAACAAAAGATATATGACCAGATGAAAAAAAACCTCCAGAAAGCTAAAGGTAAAGGCCTCAAACTCAAATCCGTTATCCTTCGCGGGGTCAATGCAGCCGATGCTATCCTGGAATATTTGGACAATCATCCCTTCGATCTGGTAGCCATGGGAACTCATGGGAGGACCGGTTTAAAGCATTTTCTGCTGGGCAGTATTTCTGAAAAGGTGGTACGTCTTTCACCCATTCCTGTTTTGACCATTCATCGTTCATTGGCAAAATTTAAATTAAATAAAATACTGGTTCCCATAGATTTTTCTATCCCCTCAAAGGATGCAGCTGACAGAGCAATTGAATTTTCATCACTTTATGAGGCAGTCCTGGAATTTATTCATGTGATAGAACAGGACATTCACCCCTCTTTCTATGCCTCTGGAATTGATTCTATTTTTGAAATCGATAAGGGATTACAAAAAAGGGTAATCGAAAATTTAAGGGAGTTTATGGCTGACCAACTGCCCCCTAATATTCGAACTAATTACCTGGTGCGGGAAGGTAAAGCCCACCGGGAGATTGTTGACTATGCTAAAGAACATGGTATCGATTTAATCGTAATTGCCACCCAAGGCCTGACTGGCCTGGACTATGCATTGCTGGGAAGTACTACCGAAAAAGTTGTGCGATGGGCCACCTGTCCGGTGCTTACTGTTAAACGGAAGATTGAGTAAAAGGCGCAAGGCGCAAGGACCAAGGCTAAAGTCAAAAGTGCGGAATATAAATAATTAGCAAAAATTAACATAGGAGAAATGGAGATGAGGTTTGAGGATCTTGAGGTGTGGAAAAGGTCAGCACGATTATGTGCAAATATTTATAAAGAACTTCGAGATTTATCTGATTATAGTTTTAAAAAGCAGATCACCAGTGCTGGATTGTCAATATCAAGCAATATTGCAGAAGGATACGAAAGAGAATCGAAGAAAGAGACTTTAAATTTCTTATCTTATGCAAAGGGATCTTGTGGTGAACTTCGTTCTCAAATTTATATTGGAATGGAAATCACCTATATCCATCGGGATACCGGACAAGCATGGATCTCAGAAGCCCAAGCGATATCTGCAATGCTAAAGAGTCTTATTCAAACCCGTCGGAAATTTTTAAAAATCGATGCCTAATTAATTGTCCGACTATTTTCCTTTGAGCTTTTAGCCTTGCGCCTTGTTCCTTGAGCCCTGAGCCTTTTATTCATTTCCATTTCGTTCGCATCCGCGCAATTTCAGCCTCATTTTTTCCCGAGAAGATCT
>CBDUVK010000473.1:0-2068 GCA_965370645.1 uncultured bacterium | reverse complement strand
GGATCGACCAGAAATTTATTGAAATTCCAGCTGATTTCACCGGCAAACTTCGGATTTGATTCCTCGGAGGTGAGATATTGATAAAGCGGGTGAATGTCTGCTCCCTTTACGGAAATTTTCGAAAACATGGGAAAGGATACGCCATAATTTAGGCTGCAAAATTCCTTTATCTCCCCATCGCTTCCCGGTTCCTGGTTCCCGAAATTGTTGGCCGGAAAACCTAATACCAGCAACCCCATTTCCCTGTACTCCTCGAATATTTTTTGCAAACCTTTATATTGAGGAGTATACCCACATCTACTGGCTACATTGACGATAAGCAATACCTTCCCTCTGTACTCGGATAGAGTAACATCATTACCATCGATATCTGTGACGGTAAAATTGTATAGCGGGGATATACCTTTAGGCTGATCTGCAGGGGAGAAATAAATACCGACAGTGATGAGCATGATAAGAGAAACAACCATTCCTAATTTGAATCGTGAATTCATAGAAACTCCTTCTTATTTTGGATTTTTGAGTGCGGATTGTGGAATTTGGAATTATTTCATTGTAATTTACCAAAAGATATCGAACATCAGAGATCTCTCCACTACTGACATGATCGAGATGACCACATTAGTTTGTCCTCCAATTACTTAAAATATACTGAAATTTCAAAATTACTTCTCAATTTAAGGATAAAGTCTGCTTCAAATCTATACTTTTCTACCTGATTACCAAAACACAGTCCCCGCTTCAATTTTAAGGGATCCGCAATATGTTTAGTGATCCAATCACCAAAGAAATCTCGCGGTTGGGAGTAACATTCTCACCGTCAACATGACAGACATCCATTTGATAACGATATAAGGTATTATGGTCTTTCAGTCTCTGGGAATCTGCCTCCGGTTCCGGCAAAACACCAGGCAACCATTTTAAGTTTCTTTACCGAATCACTTAATTAGAATTGAATTTAGAATGCGGGTATTTGTTCCAGGGAAGGTTATCTACCTGTATAATTCATCCCACACCTGCGGGACCACAAAGCCTCGAAGATACTAAGAAGCAAAGAAAATTGAAGTTTTAAATAAAAGATGTAATTTAAATTTGTTGAAAAACTGATATTCCCTTTATACCATTAATTTTTATGACTTTGTGGCTTGGGGTCCGTCAGTGGCCGGATCCGCCTACTGGCGTGACCTTGGTGGTGTGAATAATTCAGGCTAGCCAATCGGCTTATTACTCTGAAAATCGGGTACCTTTTCACTTTTCTTTGGGACCTTAAGTAAACGGAATATTGAACCAAGCGGCAGAAAATAAATCACAAAAATGAAGTAGAGGGCGTAATTACCGATATTTGCCATGGACAAAAAAGCGACTACAAAAATTGTAATGTGCATCCTCACCACACTCTTATAGGGAATGAACATTCCTTCCATTCCCCCACCCCGGAAGGCCTTGGAATAGAGCCCTAATCTGGATACCGCACTTAACAGAATAAAAGGCCAGAACCGGCTTATTGCCACTTCAATGATGCGGAAAAAATATATTCCGGTTTCATCCAGGGTTTTTTCGAATGGAGATTCGGGAAGAATTGGGAAAAAACCATTTAAAAAGATACTGTGCACAAAATGGAACATACCGAAATGAAAAGTAAAAAATCCCAGCATAAAAATAGCCGCCGGAAAATTAACCAGAAATCGTGAGACAAATGCATTTCTATCCGGCAGGAAACCCAGGCCAAGACGCTCCTGGTACTCTTTCGGCAGGGATAACAGAATACTGACAACCACAAATATAAAGAAATAGAAGGTATACTTTGAAAAACCTGTCATAAATAGCAAGGCCATTAAAAAGAATACATTCATTATCACAACCGGGGCTTTCGTTTTGCTCTTTTTACTTCCACTGCTTACAAAGCCACTCCGATCTCCTCTCAATAATATTCCAAAGATGGTGGTTAAAATATAGGCATAACCCAGCACCAGACTGGAAATCCATAAACACCAGACCAGATCAGTTACTGACCAATTCTGATAAACCGCCAGAATAAAATTCAGAAGGAAAATGACCAGTCCCAGGA
>CBDUVK010000472.1:0-2074 GCA_965370645.1 uncultured bacterium | reverse complement strand
GCACGTCCGGATCTGTGAGGGTGAAATTCAGCAATGAATGAACTACTCGACTAATGAAGAAATATCACATGACATAGACTCATCTAATTAAATCTAACATCTATAATGAGCAACCCGCTTTAAAACCATTTTTATTAGTAGTTGAAAATCATTGGCTGCCCTCTTACTTTTAAAGAATACTATCTGCACGATCGATAGATCTTTCGGATTTTTTTTTGTGGAGAATCAGTGAATGGCCATTAAGTATATAATCACTTCTTTCCTGTTACTATATTTCAGTATAGTATTGACACAGCCTTCTCTAAAAACCCCACTTGAAAGGAGTGGGTACACTTCGCTATCCGGTCATCAAGATATGATGACCTATCTTCAAGGTCTGTCCAAATCCAGCCCCCTGGTGTCAATGAAAATAATCGGAGAATCTGTAGAAAGTCGGAGTATACCGGCGCTATTTTTCAGCTCCGATAAAGCAATCGGTACCAGGAGGGATACTAAACCTTTGGTCCTTATATTTTGCCAGCAACATGGCGATGAACCTTCCGGGAAGGAGGCCGCGCTTGTGCTTGCCAGGGAGATCACTCAGAATAAAAGTGATCTGCTCCATAAACTGGATCTGGTTCTGGTTCCACAGATGAATCCGGATGGTTCGGAAAAAGGTGAAAGAAAAAATGCTAATGGTATGGATCTAAACCGCAATCATGTGATTTTGAGTGAACCGGAGACACGGGCCTTACATCAGCTATTTTCGGAGTGGATGCCGGAAGTTACGCTGGATGTGCATGAATACTCTGCAGTCAGTGAAAAGTGGGTAAAACAAGGTTTTATTAAGAATGTTGATGTTCAATTGGGAAAAGTAAGCAATGCAAATATTGCAGCACAGATTTATGATTATAGTGCCAGGATTTTTATTCCATCGATAGGCAGTATATTGAAAAATCAGGGATATACCTTCCATGAATATCTGGTGGGCACACCATTTGAGGGCTCTCGATTGAGATATAGTACTACTGCCGTCAATGATGGAAGACAAAGTTTCGGTATATTCAATACCTTCTCTTTCATTCAGGAAGGAATCCAGTTTGGGGATTTGATTACCAGAATAGATTATCGGGTAAATGCGCAAGTCTCTGCCCTGATTGCCTTTCTGACGACTATAGCTCAAAATACTCAGGATATTCTTCAAATCATCAGGGAAACCCGCCAGCAAATACTAGAAAATGACCGGATCAAAAATCCAAGGGTCTTTATCCAGATGGATTACTATCCGGACAGCACCATGATGGTATCGAATTTTCCTATTTTTGATTTACTTACCTGGCAGAAGGAAGAGCGGGCATTGGAAAATTTTCAGGGCAAAGTAAAAGTACGCAAAAGCATTGAAAAACCGGTTGCTTATTTAATACCCGCTTCAGAAAATCGACTCCTGGAGGTTCTTTCCAGGCACCGAATTGAAATGAATCCTTTAACCGAGAAACGTACTCTTCAAGTATTTGCCTACCAGATTATGCATGTGACCACCTTCCAGGAGGAAGAAAATGATGTGCCGTATGTCGATGTCCAAGTCAAAAATATATCACGGGATTTCGAAAAGGGAAGTATGATCATCTATTTAAGTCAACCCGCCGGAAATTTGCTTCCCCTGTTATTAGAACCCCAGTCAAGATTCAGCCTTTGCGGGGAAAACAGCGGCCGGAAATATAATTTTTCAGAATATCTAAAAGAAAATTCAGAATATCCGATTTATAGATTAATGGAGCAGGCAAATTTGCACCACATTAATGGTGAGAAGAATTGAGTTATTTTTCAGAATTTCATATATATCTATGTGGATATTAACTATTCGTTTTTTAAAAAGGAGAAAAAAATGCTGAAAAGAATGGGATTAATGTTATTGATTACAATTTTTTTATTTCCGATTATTGGACTATCACAAGTTTTGCTGAATATGAATGACCACGGAATTAACTCCCTTGACCAGTCCCGAATACTATGGCAGGATTCCCGTGAGAACACGACCTTTGTGTTGGTTCCCTATTTGGAGGATGTTGTAAAAATTCCGGGTAATTATGAAATC
>CBDUVK010000471.1:0-2076 GCA_965370645.1 uncultured bacterium | reverse complement strand
GAGTGGTGGTTCAAAGGTATTGCCAAAACCAAACATCAGACCCCATAGATAGCAGTGATACCCTTTGCAAAGCACTTGATTTCCTCAATTGATCATATTACTTTAAATTTGTATTATCTCGAGCAACATTTTAGCGATGAAAACACAAACCTTTCAGAAATTAAAAGAGATCGTTCAAAGAAAAGGCGCCGGATTCGTTCTTCTATTAGATCCGGATTGTCTTCAGTTGGATCATATTGAAGATGTTATGCTCCGCGCGAAAGAGAACGGGGTGGACATATTTTTCATTGGTGGTACTCTTTTGTTAAATAAAAATTTTGAGGAATTTGTCAGAAAAGTAAAAGAGTGTGCTGGTGAATTCCCGGTGATTCTGTTTCCCGGCAGTATCTTTCAGGTCTCCCAATATGCTGATGCTATATTATATCTTTCAGTTATCAGCGGAAGAAATCCGGCTTATCTGATTGATAACCAGGTCCTGGCAGCCCCGGTAGTCTGGCAGCTCCAGTTAGAGACCATCTCCTGTGGTTACATGCTGATTGAATCCGGACAGATGACCAGCGCTGAATTCATGAGTAACTCCCGGCCGATTCCCCGCAACAAACCCGATCTGGCTCTGGCTCACGCCCTGGCAGCACAATACCTGGGTTTTCAAACCGTCTATCTGGAAGCGGGAAGCGGGGCCCAGTTATCCGTTCCGGAAGATATGGTAGCTGCGGTAAGTAAAACCATTTCCATTCCCGTGATGGTGGGGGGTGGAATTCGCACACCGGAAATTGCATCCAAAAAAGTAGAAGCTGGAGCCGCTTTGGTGGTTATCGGAAATCATTTCGAAGATGCTCAAAATTATTCTAAAATTAAGGAGTTTGCAGACGCAATTCATAAAATAGCTTAGCTCAAGAAAAATATGAAAATCGATATATGAAAACCGAATGGAAGAAACTTATTGAGACTGCTATCAACGATAGCATGGAAGTCAAAACCCGCCTCATACAGGAGAACGAAACCGCTCTGGATCGTGCCATTCAGCAACTGCTGTCAACCATCAGGAACGGGGCGAAAATACTGCTCTGCGGAAATGGCGGAAGCGCAGCAGATGCCCAGCATATTGCAGCGGAGTTGGTTATCCGGCTCAAGAGCAGCAGTAACCGGCCTGCCATTGCTGCCCAGGCCCTCACTGTGGACACTTCCATTTTAACTGCAGGCGCCAATGACTTCGGATTCGATTTTGTGTTTTCCCGCCAGATAGAAGCACTTGGTAAACATGGAGATACCCTCATTGCTCTCAGTACCAGCGGGAACTCCTCCAACGTGATAGAAGCGGTAAATATGGCCCATGAGATGGGTCTCTATGTTATCGGCCTGCTGGGTGGAGATGGAGGAAATTTGAGAAAGATAGTGGATTTACCCATTATCGTTCCCTCCGACAATACGGCACGCATTCAGGAAAATCATATATTGATCAGTCACATAGTATGCGAGATTCTGGAAGGAGAACTGTTCTCCAAAGTATGAAAATAAGCAATGTTGTACCTCCATATTTAAAATCTAATCCTTCTTATCCAATCAAACATGTAATCTTCATTTAATTCAGGACCGTTAAGATTATTGATCAAACGATTCTTATTCAAATCTTTAAGTTTCATTAGTGGTTTAAATTGCTGGCAAGAACTGCAAAAGTTCACTAACAGAAATGTTTTAGGCAACTCATTGGGAACTGTCTATTTAATCATTCTTCTCGACGATAGTAAGCTGGTATTGTTGTTGGGCAGATAAGAACCATACGCTCAAGTACAAACCAGGCGAATAGACAAAATAATTTTATTAAAGAGCCAGATTGACTTTGTATGAAGTTTTTTAACAAAAATATAAAAATAGCCCCTGATAAAAAGAATTTAGTTGAAAATTTCTTCTCATTATCACTGTTGCAGGGAGCAAATTATATATTGCCCCTTCTGGTACTACCCTATTTGGTCAGGATATTAGGTATAGAAAAGTATGGATTAGTGGTTTTCGCACAAGCACTTGCGCAATATTTCATCCTTTTCACGGACTTTGGATTTGATCTTTCTGCAACAC
>CBDUVK010000470.1:0-2086 GCA_965370645.1 uncultured bacterium | reverse complement strand
TTGCCATATTTTGATGAAGAAATTTATAATAAATCTTGTTTATTGGCATATAAAAGAATATTTTAATAAGTGTTCGGAAATGTCGGAAAACTCTAAATAACTTGATTTTATTTAAAATAAATTCCATAATTATTCAATTTATGTAAAAACAAGAACAAGAGGAAAACATATGTCTGAGAAATTTATTGAGTACGCCACAAACCAGTTGATAGAGACTGTCGAGATCGATCGCAATCTTTATCGAAAATTCTCGGTTAAAAGGGGTCTGCGAAATGATGATGGCTCCGGGGTGTTGGCCGGTCTAACCCAAATTTCCAGCGTAATTGGTTTTAAGATTGTAGATGAAGAAGTGCGACCGGTGGAGGGAGAACTTTATTATCGCGGTATGCATATCAACGATCTGGTTGCCGGAATCGAAAAGGAAAAAAAACACGGTTTTACCGAAGTCATTTACCTTCTTATGTTTGGGAAATTACCCAATCAAAAGGAACTGCAGGATTTTCGGGAATACTTGAATGCCCGTACCAATCTACCGCCGGGATTGAATGAGACTTCTATCCTGGGATTCCCCAGCCCCAGTGTGATGAATAAATTACAGCGGGTAATCCTGGTACTTTTTGGCGTTGATCCCAATCCCGATGATATTTCCACTCCCAATGTGGTGCGGCAATGTCTGGATCTCATTGCCAAATTTCCCACTATCATCGCCTACTCATATCAGGCAATGAGGCACAAATTACATGGGGAATCGCTTTTTGTCCACCCCCCCCATCCCAATCTCTGCTGTGCTGAAAATTTCCTGTACATGCTGCGTCCGGATCGTCAGTACTCCCAGCTGGAGAGTGATTTACTGGACATAGCGCTCATCCTGCATGCCGATCATGGTGGTGGTAATAATTCCACTTTCACCACCCATGTCATCTCTTCCAGCAATACCGATACTTACTCGGCCATATCCGCTGCTGTTGGTTCACTCAAGGGGCCATTGCATGGTGCAGCCAATGCTTCGGTAATGGATATGATGACAGATATAAAAGAAAATGTGAAAGATTGGAACGATGACGACGAGCTTTCCCGCTACCTGGAAAGAATGTTAAAAGGAGAGGTGCATGATAAAATGGGACTGATATATGGTCTGGGACATGCTGTATATACCATGTCCGATCCCCGCGCCATCATCCTGAAACATAAGGCCAAGGATTTGGCGAAAAGCAAGGGACGCTCCGATGAACATCAGCTCTATCTGAATGTGGAAAGATTGTCACCGGCCCTGTTTCAGAAGGTAAAGAAATCCGGTAAGGTCATCTCTCCCAACGTTGATTTCTATTCCGGATTTGTATATGATCTGTTAAGTTTTCCGCGGGACATCTATACGCCACTTTTTGCCATGGCACGGGTTGTGGGTTGGTCGGCACACCGGATTGAAGAATTGATTAACGGTCGACGGATTATCAGGCCTGCCTATAAAAATGTGGCCCAGCCAACTGAGTTTATACCGATGGCTAAGAGGAAATAGGACTTTAAGATTAAAGATTAAAGATCAAAGAAAGCAGAGAAGCAGTAAGCAGTAAGCAGAATGTACTGTACGGTTGGCAGTTGACAGTTTACATTGGGGTCATTCTGAGCGGTGCGAAGCGGAGTCGAAGAATCTAAAAATAAATACCGAACACCGACCATTAAAGTTCATAGTAACGTCCCGAAACAGATACACAGAAGATACCATTGGCATTTAGTTAAAGGTCAATAGCCAATGACAATCAGTTTTTAAATTCCCTGTCTGCGCCAGGCCCGTCTGGCCGCCGGACAGGCAGGCAAAATCCGAATCCCGAATTCTAAAATTTCATAGACTATCGAGTAATGTGTGCCCAGTACCGAGCACCGAGTACCCAGTAACGAGTAGCGAGTGCCGAGTAACGAGTATCCAGTATCGTTTTTATTTGTTATTCTGAGCGAAGTGATCCCGGCAGTAAAAATCCGAATCCTGAATTCTAAAATTTCATAGACTATCAAGTAACGTGTGTCCAGTACCGAGCACCGAGTACCCAGTAACGAGTAGCGAGTGCCGAGGACCTGAATGATCTAAAAT
>CBDUVK010000469.1:0-2093 GCA_965370645.1 uncultured bacterium | reverse complement strand
TTTTTTTTGGATTTCTATAATTACATTTTGTTTTCGTCTAAAAAACTCCTATACTATTTTCTTGCCTGCACGGCGGTCAAAATTTCTACTCATTTAATCAATGTAAACCATCATGTTCAATTAATCATGCGGAGGAAACCGTGGTTGATCAGATAAAGAAAGCGCTTAACGATTCAGCACTAACACGCTGGGGTATCTTGATATTAATCAGTACGTCCATGTTTGCCAGTTATTTTTTTTACGATGTCTTCTCGGCAATAAAATCTACGCTGCAGGGCGAAACCGGAATGTCTAATGCCGACTATGGCGCCATGTACGGGGCGTATTCTATCCTAAATGCTGCTGGAATGGCTTTCATTGGTGGAATTATTTTAGATAAATGGGGTATTCGTAAAACCGGATCTGTATTCATATCTTTCCTGTTTATCGGAACCTTTATAACCGCCTATGGTGCCAGCAGTTGGTTTAACAACGGCGGACCGGGTTATGACCTGTTCAGTTCGTCGGTATTTATGGGTAACTTTTCTCCCTCTTTAAAAATGATGATATTGGGAAGGGCTATTTTCGGGCTGGGGGCGGAAACGTTCTATGTTGCGCTTAATAAGATTATAGCGAAATGGTTCAAGGGACATGAACTGGCCTTTGCTTTCGCCATCAGTCTGGCTTTTGGCAGGTTTGGGACCGCCTCGGCCATGATCATCTCTCCCCGTATTGTTGCTAATGCTGAAGTATGGAGTACTGCAGCCTGGTTTGGGGTAATGCTGGTATTAATTGCCTTCATCTCTTTCATGATCTATTTGATTTTCGACCTCAGATTTGATCGCTCTGTTCAGCAATCGCAGGCGGATGCTAGTGAGGAATTCCAGATCAATGATGTCCTCAGTCTATTTAAAAACAAATCCTTCCTCTATATCAGTTTTTTATGTGTCACATTCTACTCAGCCGTATTTCCTTTTCTTGGATATACCCCTGATTTTCTGGTAAATAAATTTGGCTTTACTGAAAAATTAAGTGGGGATGTTACCACAATTTTGCCATTCGGTACTATATTTTTCACACCGCTTTTTGGCTGGTTTACAGATAATAAAGGTAAAAATGCCAGTGTGATGGTGCTGGGTTCTTTTATTCTGATTCTGGTTTTCCTGGTGTTTACCTTTACTTCTCTTACCCCCTACATTCCGCTCTTTTTTCTGGGGGTGGCCTTTTCGTTAGTACCGGCAGCCATGTGGCCTTCGGTGGCCCGTATTGTGGAGGCCAACAGACTTGGAACGGCCTATGGTATTATGTTTTCAATTCAAAACTGGGGACTGATGCTTTTTCCCTGGATTATCGGTATGATATTGGATACCACCAACAGAAACCGTCCGGAAGGTGCACCGCTGGATTATACCTATGCGGTATTCATGCTGGCTTTTCTGGGCGTACTGGGAATAGTCTTTGCAGTTCTATTGAAGAGAGAAGATAAGACATCAGGCTATGGAATCGAATTGCCTAATAAGGGGAGGTAAATCCAAAGGTTTACCTTTGGATTTAATTTGATGAAAAAATTGCTGAAGAATAAAATTGGTGAGTAATTTCATTTCCCTGATCCTAAGCGCGGGGTTATTGAAAATGATAAATTTATGAATATAGAGTTGAATTGCCCCGATTTTAAAATCGGGGTCAGAATATAGCTTGGAGCTAATTCATTCATCAAACATATTGCAGCCAGCCGCGGTTGTCTTCTTTTTTCCCTGAAAGAATCCCAAAAAATGTTTCCTGTAATTTTTTCGTGATCGGTCCGCGTTTACCATTTCCTATTTGAATCTTGTCTATGGAACAGATCGGCGTAATTTCGGCGGCAGTACCGGTAAAAAAGACCTCATCAGCAACATATAAAATTTCCCGCGGTATCATTTCCTCCCGAACTTTGAATCCATGATCTTTGGCCAATTTAATGATGGAATGTCGGGTGATACCCGGGAGAACGGAAGCGCACATGGGAGGGGTATAGATTATGTTATCCCGGACGATAAAAATGTTTTCGCCGCTACCTTCTGAAACATATCCGTAAGTATCCAGAGCAATACCTTCTACATAGCCATTCGCTATGG
>CBDUVK010000468.1:0-2101 GCA_965370645.1 uncultured bacterium | reverse complement strand
GGACAGGCAGACAGGGGGATGAGTTTTATCATCTGACAATTTAAACCGGACACTAGTGAGGTAAATTAATAAAGCGAGAAAACATAGTGGGAATGAAGAAAGTTCTTTCTGATCGGCTCAAACATTTCAAATTATTTGAAAAAAGCCTGTTAGTGTTTTGGATCATTTTAACTATTTTGGTCTCCTTCTTTTACACCAATATCGAATATGCCTGGCTGCAAATCATCTTTCACCTGGTTCTCATTACCGGACTTATCATCGCGGTGCCCTGGTTAGACCAAAAAAAAGGAAAACAGTGGCTTTTTTTAAGGTATTGGTATTTGATCATAGGCCTTCCATTGCTCTATTTGGATGTAGGTAACTTTCTCCATCTGGTCACTCCCCTGGAATTCGATCCACTTATTCTGGCTTTTGAAGAATATCTTTTCGGTGTGATACCCAATATTTGGATTCAGGATTATATTAATCCATATTTCACCGAAGTTATGCAGATTTCATATAGTATTTACTGGATAACAATTCCGTTAGGTGCTGCCATTTTTTATTCTGAGAAACGTCTTGACTTATTCGAGTATCTTTTATATTACGTATCTATCGCATTCTTTATATCTTATTTAACTTCCATTTTTATTCCGGTGGCGAGTCCCCGTTTCTTTATTGCGGAGCAAATTACTGTGGAATATGAAGGATTTATTTTCACCGACTTGCTTAGAGGTTTTGTAAAGCAGGCCGGTTACCGCGGCGGTGCATTTCCCAGTTCGCATGTGGGGGTCGCTGTTACAATTTTGGTCATTCTATGGCATTTCAGGCCACCGATCGCTAAAAAGGTGTTTCTGCCCCTGGTAATCGCCCTCTCCACGGCAACTGTGTATGGACAATATCATTATGTGACTGATGTTATTGCAGGATTAATTTTGGGATTATGTATAGGAATGTGGGGTGCACGCCAGATGCGGAGAAAAATTTCCCGGACCAATGAAAGAGCAAATATTGATGTATAAACAGGCCAGGTTGATACATCTTCTTGCTCAGCTTATATGTTGCTTTTATCTTCCCGAATTGCTGGTTAAATTTAATCTACAATGATTGAACGAACTATACAACAGCTCAAAGTAGCGGTTCTTATTCTGGTCGGTGTTATTATATTCGGAATGGCTGGATTTATGGTTATTGAAGGCTGGAATTTCTTCGATGCCATATATATGACCATTATATCCATTACTACCACCGGGTATAGGGAAGTTCATCCCTTAAGTGCAGTAGGAAAAATATTTACCTTGTTTGTCATCATATTTGGTGTTGTGGCTATTGCCTATATCGGTGGCCGCTTGGCACAATTTTTTGTAGAAGCCTATGTATTCAGGAGAAGAAAAATGGAGAAAAAATTAAAGGTACTAAGTGGACATTATATTATCTGTGGCTATGGGCGAATGGGTAAAAAAATATGTGAAGAATTGAGTGCAAATAAGGCCTCATTTGTGGTTATCGAAAATGATAATAAGGAAATTGAAAATTTGAGTCATCATGACTACATATATATTCAGGGAGATGCCACAGATGATGAAACTCTCCAAAAAGCGTGTATAAAGGAGGCAAAAGGCCTGGTCGCTGTATTAAGGTCTGAAGCCGAGAATGTTTTTACCACACTGTCTGCTCGGGTTCTCAATCCCGAAATTTTCATTGTTTCCAGGGCGGTTGAGGAGGGAACCGAATCTAAATTGCTCAAAGCAGGTGCCAACCGGGTGGTTAAACCCTATGAAATCGGGGGCCATCGGATGTCCCAGGTTTTATTGCGACCTGGTGTGGTTGAATTTATAGATATCATCGCCCGGGATAAGCGCATTGATTTAAAGATAGAAGAAATTGAAGTGAGGCCGGGTTCTTCCCTGGTTGGTCAAAAACTGGTTGAAGCCCCGATAAGAAATAAGTTGAATATTATCATTGTAGCCATATCCCGGACTGACGGTAATGTGATTTACAATCCCCAATCCGATGTCGTGATCGAGGAAAATACCAAGCTCATTGTCATAGGGGAAGAAAATAACATCAGTGAATTGATTAAAATTGCTTCTGGATAATAGGTTATTAAATTAGATGGTTC
>CBDUVK010000467.1:0-2104 GCA_965370645.1 uncultured bacterium | reverse complement strand
CTGATAAACCACGGTGTGCAGATCGGAAAAACCGCCGGAGAATTCCACCTCTTCCCCGTTAATGGTAACCGAGCGATAGGTTGCCATTCCTTTTTTGAGAACATCAGCCGGAACATCCTGTTTATCCAGCGAGAGATACCAGCGTACCCGGGCTTTTTCCAGCTCCAGAAAACCACTTACTTTTTTCTCATCCGCGTGGTAGACCAGTGACTGCTCCACATCACCAAAAATCCAGAGTAACATATCAAAAAAATGGATCCCAATATTGGTAGCCACCCCACCTGAATGATTCAAATTCCCTTTCCAGGAATAGAAATACCATTTTCCACGGGAAGTAATATAGGTCAGATCGATATCATATTTCTCATCACTGGACCCCTGATCAATCTTCTTCTTTAAAGCGATAATGGATGGATGGACCCGCAATTGTAAAACATTGTAAATACGCTTACCGGATTCATCTTCCAATTCACTCAAGGCATCCAGGTTCCAGGGATTCAGGACCAATGGTTTTTCACAGATAGCATCAGCACCCACCCGTAATGCGAAGCGGATATGCGCATCGTGCAGGTAGTTGGGTGAGCAGATACTGACATAGTGGACTTCCTTACCCTGATCGATGCGGCGCAATTTTTCAATATGCCTGTCAAATCGTTCAAACTCGGTGAAAAAATCTACTTCATCAAAATAGCGGTCCAGCACACCCACTGAATCGCTTTTATCCACTGCAGCCACCAGCTGATTTCCGGTGTCTTTGATGGCCTGCAAATGCCGCGGTGCGATGTAACCGGCAGCACCGATGAGGACGAAGTTTTTGGCTATATTGGGCATCATGTGGTTCCAGTTTGATTTGAATATATGAGTTGTGTAAGAACAATCAAATGAAGAAAGCAGAAAGCGGAAAAGCAGAAAGCAGTAAATCAAAATACAGAAGGTAGAAAGGCAGAATGCGTTAAAACTTATTTTGATTTAGATTTTTTTAATTCTTGAGATAGATAATTTATATAGCCATCCAATATTTTCCGAGTTTCAATAAGCAAGGACATACAATTATTGTAAGTTTCCTGATCTATGTAGTTTTCATCCCGACACGTAATCAAATGATCTTCACATTCATATATTGAAGCTCTGCTTTGTCTGCAATATTGAATATTTTCCTGATAATGAAACCTTCCATATCCTTCTGCAATATTGGAAGTAACTGAAATTGCCGCTCTACGAATTTGACTTCCCAGAATAAATTTCTCATTATCCGGTAATTTTCGGGCAATAGTGTAGATTAATTTTCTTAGTTCTGCACCTTTCTTCCAGCATATAAGTTCCGTGAAATGATGTCTCTTATCATGCATATTACTCCTCCCAAAATTCCACTCCTTAACTGTTAATACTAATCAATATAACAACTCCGTATACTTACATACTCCTTTCCTCTGTTTGACCATCTTAGCTAACTGCATTCTGCTTTCTGCTTTTCTGCTTTCTGATCTATCTGTTACTCAATTCCACCGTGCTTGACCTCTTCCATTTTCTCCACCTGGTCTTTATCTATTACAAAAGAGACAGATTGGTAAATACCATCAATGTTGATAACCAGGCGGGTTTGACCGCGAAGCTCCTTCAGACGACCTTTAACTCCCTTGAAGGGACCGGCAGTGACCTCTACCCAATCACCTTCACGCAGATAATGTTCAAGCTCCAGGGTATCCGGATGTTTTATTACCTGCTGCAGCTGCTCTATCTGCCAATCCGGAATGCTGGCAGGATTTCCTCCGAAACTGACCAGGCGAACCACTCCATGGGTTTGCAGAGAATAATAACGATCTTTCAGATCGATGCGGACAAAGACATAACTGTTAAACAGCGGCATCTCCACCCGTTTCTTGCGATCTTTCCACTGCCGCACCCGTTCAACCACCGGAAGAAAGGCAACCACCCCCTTCTCGATCAGCTGATTGTATACCTTCTTCTCATGCCGCGGGCGGGTATATAAAGCGTACCATTTCATAAAAGCAATTAATAATTGATAATGTATAATTGACAATTAAAAGAGACTGTCATAAAATTCTATGAAAGATTTTTCTTTGCAGTTTTAATACTGGCTATA
>CBDUVK010000466.1:0-2122 GCA_965370645.1 uncultured bacterium | reverse complement strand
CCGAAGACTTTAAAGTCCAAGAAGCACGATAATATTTTTGTGATCGGAGACGCGACCGATCTGCCCAGTTCCAAAGCTGGCTCAGTCACCCATTTTGAGGCTGATATTTTACATGAAAATATTCTCAGGTTTATTGACGGGCGACCTTTGATTGAAGGCTTTGACGGTCATGCTAACTGTTTTATCGAATCCGGATTCGGGAAAGGATTATTAATCGATTTCAATTATGATGTAGAACCTCTCCCGGGTAAATACCCCTTACCGGGCGTCGGTCCCTTCTCCTTGCTCCAGGAAACCAAAATGAATCACTGGGGCAAAATGATGTTTCGCTGGGTATACTGGAATCTGCTTATTAAGGGTTCCGAACTTCCCATCGAAGCCCAGATGGTCATGGCAGGAAAGAGGCAATAACTATGGAAACAAAACAACTTGAACAACAAATGCTCGAGATCAATCAAAAGTTGGATGTTCTCACCCAGTATATGCAGGAGCAGCAACGCCGTCAACGGGAATGGCAGGAGCTCAAGGAAGATATGACCCTGATCGGTAAAGATATTTTTCAGACGGCGGTGGAAGAGCTGGATGAAGTCGCGCATCACTTCGACACCACGGACCTGATGTACCTGCTGAAGAAATTATTGCGCAACACCCGAAATTTTTCCAAAATGATGGATCAGCTTGAGAGTGCGTTTGACTTTGTTAACGATGCCACACCTTTGGGAAAACAGGTATTAAATCAAATTATGGATACACTTTCAGAACTGGAAAACAAAGGTTACTTTGAATTTGGCAAAGAAGCGTTCAAAATTATTGATACCATTGTGACCACCTTCACGGTAGATGATATTCGTCTGCTGCGTGAAAATATTTCCGCAATTATTATCACTTTCAGAAATATGACCCAACCTGAGATGTTAGGTAGCATGAATAATGCCCTCCATTTTTTCCAGAAAATGGATGTTCAGGTGGATAAAAAGATCGGTTACTGGCAGTTAATGAAAGAGATGCGTGATCCGGAATTCAAACGCGGAATCGCCTTTATGATTAATTTTATGAAAAACATGGTACAGACTAATGGCAAATCTGAAGATATACATGATGAAATAATTAAATAAAACACAAATAAGGAGAAATAATTATGCCGACTAAAAGTTTAGCCGGAAAAACTGTTGAAGTTGACGAGGAAGGATTCTTGCTTAATCATGAGGATTGGACAGAAGAGATGGCAGCTGAAATTGCTAAAGAAGAGGGAATCGATAATCTGACAGATGGACACTGGAAAGTGATCCATTTCATCCGCAATGACTATCAGGAAAACGGACAGATTCCCACCATCCGTCGAATGAAAAATGCAGGTGGTATCCCCACTAATGAGCTATATGAGCTGTTCCCCCAGGGACCTGCGAAAAAATCTGCCAAAATCGCCGGTTTTGGTAAACCACAGGGTTGTGTTTAAGATAATTGAACTTTAATAAATCAGTAAGGAGAATTTAACATGACAGATGTAAAGCCTGAAGCGATTAAAAAAGTGTCGATTGTGATTTCCAAGGGATCCCTGGAAGGTGTCTATCCGGGCCTTATCATGGCCAATGGTGCCCGCATGGAAGGTATTGAAGCCAATTTATTTTTCACCTTTTTTGGCATGGAAGCCATCATGAAAAAGCGTATGAACAAATTGAAAGTTGCCACTGTGGGTAATCCGGCAATGCATATTCCATCGCTACTGGGGATCATTCCCGGAATGTCTGCTTTCGCAACCTCAAAAATGATGAAGGAGATGGATAATCTGGATATACCTCCGGTGGGAGAATTTGTAGAGATGATCTACGACGCCGGAACTAAACTGTATGCATGCAAAGCAACAGCAGATATGTTCCATTTAAGCATGGATGATTTCTGTGAGCAGACTGATTCAATTATTAATGTTGGAAAGTTTTATGAAGTTGCAGCAGGTGGAGAGATTATCTTTACCTGATGTGACGCGGTAAATGATTAATTATAAGCCAATTACACTGAAGATAAAACTCGTAACTGAGCAGAAGAGGATTATTTTAAAAGTAAAATGCGATCTACTAATACAGCTTAAAATATTACGAAATGAAATTGACTTTTTACATAAAGG
>CBDUVK010000465.1:0-2129 GCA_965370645.1 uncultured bacterium | reverse complement strand
GAAAAAAATCGTTCCAGGCTCTCAGCCCAAAAGATTGCCAGGAACCTTCACATAGAAGTTGATGTGGTAAAAAAACACCTCAGGTACTGTTTAACTCAGCAGGATAAACAAAAAAAAAGATTATTTACGATCATACTGCTGCTGATACCGGTAATTTTTTTTGTCTCTCTTGAATTGATTCTGAATATCGTTGATTATGGCGGAAATCTTGATCTTTTCATTGCCGGTGAGGGTGAATATTCCTCCTACAAGATCTGTAATCAACAGGTGGGATTTCGATATTTTTATAAACAGGAAAGTGCACCCGCTCCACCCCTGGATCTGTTTTTAAAGGATAAACCGGGAAATTGTTATCGAATTTTTGTATTGGGGGGATCGACTACAGCGGGCTATCCCTACGGAAATAATTTAATGTTTACCCGAATTTTACAGAAGCGTCTGGCTGATCTTTTCCCGGAGAGAAAAATTGAGATGGTGAATACTGCTATGGCTGCTATCAACTCCTACACTTTCGTAGACTATATAGATGAAATTCTGGCTCATAAGCCGGATGCCGTTCTTATTTATGCCGGTCATAATGAGTTTTATGGGGCGTTAGGTGTTGCCTCATCGGAATCAATTGGAAAATATCGATCTGTAATTTTGCTTTATCTGAAGCTTAAGAATTTTAAAATATTTTTATTATTGAGAAAAATTGTCAATGGAATAGTGGGGGGAATCGGAAAAATATTCGGGAATGAATCAACAGAAATTCCAACTGCCACTCTCATGGAGCGGTTGGTGGCGGATCAGAAAATCCCTTTTGGCAGCTCTCTCTATGGCAGAGGCAAAAAACAGTTCAGGGAAAATTTGCGTTTTGTGCTGGAGAAAGCTAAACAGGCTGGATTACCGGTGTTGGTGAGTGAGTTGGTAAGTAATGTCAGAGATCAAAAACCCTTCATATCTGTGACCACAAATGATTATCCGCCAGCATCAGCGGTATATACCGTGGCTTTAAACCAGGAAAATCAGGGAAACTACAATATAGCCCGGAAGAAATATTATCAGGCAAAAGATCTGGATGCACTCAGATTTCGGGCATCGGAAGAGTTTAATGAGATTATTCATGAACTATGTAAGCAATACGGCATGATTACGGTGCCCATGAAGGAAGTTTTTGAAAAGGAATCAGAGAATGCCTTGATAGGGAATAACCTGATGCTGGAACATCTACATCCCAATCTGGAGGGTTACTTTGTGATGGCCAATGCCTTCTTCGAAACCATGCGTCGTAATAATATGATTAATGAGAATTGGGATAGAGATGATGCTAAGGATAAAACATATTATCGGCAAAGCTGGGGCTATACCGAACTGGATAGTGTATATGCAGATTATCGCATCCAGATTTTGAAGGGCGGTTGGCCATTCCAGGAAAAAGCTGCACCCAATATTGCCCTGAATAATTATCGAGCAAAGACCAGGGCAGAATCCCTGGCAGTTAAGATATGGAGCTCTGAAAATTATAATCTGGAACGGGGACATGTTGAACTGGCAGAATATTTTGAGAAACGAAAACAGTATCAGAGGGCGTTCAAAGAATATCTGGCCCTTACTTACCTGACCCCTCTGAATGTATCACCATATCTTCGTGCTGCTGATGCCCTGATAAAATCAGGAGATCTCGACAATGCATTACCGTTGCTTTTCCAATCCCTGAAACTTGAAGAATCTGCTTTTGCGCATAAGTGGATTGGGCAGATTTTGTTGGAACGAAATCAGGTTGCAGACGCCTTACCCTACCTGGAAAAAGCTTTAAAATTGAGTCCCAACGATGTCCAGCTGCTTTTCAATCTGGGAGGGGCTTATACCCTGGATTCTCAGTATCACCATGCGCAGGCCATCCTGGAGCGATTACTGATCCTATCACCTCGTTTTCCGGGGGCAGAATTACTGCATAGTCAGGTAAAACAAATCATTGAGAAGGAAAATTTGTAAGCAATATAAAATATAGAATTTTAAAATGATTTATCAATCTAGAATGGGTTAAAGCCCTAAAATTAATGAAGGAATTCTCTCCCCCGAGCTGAAGCTCGGGCATAAATTCTTTTTTAACACTTTGTGCCGGACTAATTTCTTATTTATCCAAC
>CBDUVK010000464.1:0-2129 GCA_965370645.1 uncultured bacterium | reverse complement strand
AGATACCTGCTTAAATTTAACAAAAATGGAATGGTTTCATTAATCTATTTTTTCTGTTTTCGATAGTAGTAAATAAGCACCAGTACAAAATCGATCAAAAATGTTATCAGTCTAACAAACGCAGCGCCTATAATGCCCCAAACCGGAATAAAAACGACATTGAGTAAAAGGCTGCCCAGTAGCAGGATAAAAGATATATTTCGAATAATTTTCCCTTCCCCCTGAGCAATAAGATAGAATGTAAAAGTTTTGCTCTGGGCACTGACACCAAAAGCGATAGCCAGAGGTATAAGTAAGGGAACTGATGCCTGATAATTTTCAGAGAAGAGTCGAATGACTATCCATGGTCCCAGGAGAATCAGAATAAGAAGGGATAAAAGAACCCAGACCAGATTTATGAAAATGACCTTACTCTCAATTTTCTCTGTCTGGGAAAAACTTTTATAGAGCGTAGTTGATAGTGAGGTAGAAAAAAGGGAGATAGGTAAAGTAATAGTAAAGGCCAGAGAGTAATAGGCAAGCTGTTCCGCATCCAGGAAGAATCCGATAAATAATTTGTCTATATGATAGAGAAGGATGTGAATGAGTTCTGCCCAGTACATATGAAAACCGAATTTTTTTATCTCGCGCAGCAGCCGGTTCAGGGGCACCTTCAACTCCTTGAAATTCAAACGTTCTATTGATATAAAAAGTATTAAGATAAGACCGAAGGCAACCAGATTGAACAGAGTTGAGTGTACCAGGGTAAACTGATGGGCATAGATCAAAACCAGCAGACAAATGAGATACAATATACGCGGAGTCATCAGGAACCATGATAACCGATAGATCTTTCCCGCCCCCCTCAGCATCTTCTGCCAGTAATCATAGAGCAGATAGACACCAGCCAGCGGGAAATACAGTTTGAGGAGGGAGGAAATATCAACGGTGAAAATATTGCTGATTATGTCCCGGCATAACAGTAAAAATCCCGAGAAAAGAAAATAGGATAAGAGCGCCATAATCAGGGAAGCGCTCAGTAGCTTGGCAGTATCCTCCCGCGACTCTGTAATAGCCATAAGCCGGGAAGAAGCCTCAAAAACACCAAAAGTGAAGAGAATAAATGTTGCATTTATAAAGGTAATGAAGAAGGAAAATTGACCATACTCCCCAACTGTGAGATAGGAAATATTGAGTTTGGTAATTCCCCAGCCTAGCAGAAGATTGAAAATTTGAGCAAGATAAAGCGCAAATGCCGGTTTAATTTGGGAATCTTTTCGAATATTCATGAATTTTCTCAGGATTTCGAGAATGGGAAAATTAGAAATTTCGGCGATTTCTCATTTGACGAAAAGTCTCTGCCTGCAAGAGAACCCGGATAAGGCCATTTTTAAAATACCGGGCAACATCCTGGCGAACTAATTTGCCCCCCAATTCAAGTTTCACCCGAGAAATGGAGGGAGACATTGCTCCCAGCAAATCAAATGATTCATATGATTGCTCCCGATATAATTGGATAAGCCGCCAGTGAAGATATAACTCCGCCTCCGTTCGCTCCTGAACAAAATCTTTTCCCGAAAACAGAGCATAAACCTTTGGTTTATCTTCAATTAGCATCATAAATGACACTGGCCTTTTAGCAATAGAAATGATATATGTCTTTAATAGATTTTTATTGAACAGGTTTGAAACTAATTCCTCAAAATTTTGCTGCCCGATAGGTGGTTTCATTCCATGATGCTTGTAGCTTTGGGACATCAGATCATAACAGACGGTAAAATCTGAAAACTCCCCAAATGAAAAACTGGATTTCTCAAATTTTCGAATATGGCGCCGCTGGTTATGCGGGATAATATCTAAGGGTCCAGTCTGACCCTGCAATGGAATATAAATGGTGTAATCCGGCTGAATCCGCCAATTTTGCCAGATAAAGCTTCTGATATCAATAATACTGGAAGCCAGACAAATTTCGCAGTAATGAAATCGCTTTTCCAGCTCCTGCTGTAGCAGTTCAATTACCTTTTGTTGATATTTTACTCTTTTAAAGTAAGGTCCGAGGGATGAAACATCTTTTATCACTATGCCATTGAAGGGAATCAGATAAGGAGAAGTTGCATATTTTATTCCTGCCCGCTTTTTGGGAAACAGAA
>CBDUVK010000463.1:0-2134 GCA_965370645.1 uncultured bacterium | reverse complement strand
CAAGCTTTAGAGATAGCTGAACGCCATAAACATAAAATTCCGGAAAAAGAGCGCTTATACAGTGAAGGCTGGGAATATTCCGGAAGTAATTTCGAGAAAGCCGATTCTATTTATCGGCTGCTCAGCCAGCGTTACCCCCGGGAAAGCCGGGCTCATCAAGGTTTGGGCACCTTGTATTATATGAATGGATTTAATGATAAAGCATTCGAACAATACAATCTGGTGATAGAGCTTGATCCCAGTAATCATCATGCCTGGAATAATCTGGGTTATATTTATTCTTCCAGAGGAGAATTTGATAAAGCCATCGAGTGTATGAAGAAATATGTTCAGAATTCACCGGGAGATGCCAATCCCTTCGACTCCATGGGAGAAGTCTATCTTGAAATAGGCGATATTGATGAAGCCATCCGGACCTTTATGAAAGCAAAAGCCGTGAAGTCGGACTGGTTTGAAGGTATTAACCTGGCCTATTGTTATGCCCTGCAGGAAGATTATGCTGAAGCGGTTAGAAATATTGATGAAGCATGTGAAGCCTGTCTGCCCCCCGGGTCGGGATCTTACAATTTTTTAAAAGGATTCTACCAATATTTTCAGGGTCGCAGGAGTGAGACCATGAGGAACATAGAGCGGGTTATCCAAATTGTTGATTCAGCTGGAATATTTTCAAATATGAAATTTCGCGCTGAATTTTTTAAATCGTGGATATACTATGAAAGAGGGGATTTTGATGCCGGTCGCATCTCCTCCAGGAAAGCAGCCGATTATTTTATCGATAAAAATGAGGAAAAATCCCTGCGGCTTTACTATCAGGCACGACACGCCTTATATCTTGGCCTGGTTCATCTGCAGGAGAATCGACCGGATTCCGCCCGTTCTTATTTAACACAACTAGGTCATTATATTAAAGAACATCAGGCCTTTCTTAAAAAGGGACAACGGTCAACTAGATTAGAAATTATACAATATTACTATGATTTACTATCTGCTGAAATATTATTGAAAGAAAGAAAAATAAGAGAGGCCATCAGACAGGCGGAAAAAATTCCAGAGTTTAAGCATCTTACTTTATCCCCGAATTATCTGTTCTATTTGAATTTCCCCCCCCGCAATGATGTGAAAGCCAGAGTGTATTATCAGGCAGGTAAACTGGATAAGGCTATCAAAGAATATGAACGGATGAACCTGTTCGACCGGAAAAATCGGGACCGTCGGCTGATTCCGGCTGAATTTCATTACCGGTTAGCCCAGCTGTATGAAGAAAAAGGGGAGAAACAGAAGGCGATAGACCGCTATAAACATTTTCTGGAAGTCTGGAAAGATGCAGATCCGGATATACCGGAACTTATCGATGCGAAGAAGAGACTGGTTGCTTTAGGAGAACAGATAGAGTCATAATTTTTTTTTGCCAATAAATATATTCGGATCAATACCTTCAAATCCCTGAGAAAATGATCGATGAATTCGAGATTTAAAATCTTATGTTTTAATGATTTTTATTGACTTTTTGTGATTATTTTGTAAATTGCATCGTCACTGTTGGGAAGTGATTTTCCGTAGGAATGGGAGTAAAACAAACATTATTTAACCGGAGGGAGGTTCATCATGCCGAATACCTATACTCAGATCTATATCCATATTGTTTTTGCAGTTCACGCCAGAGAAAATCTAATAGATCTCAGGCACAAGGAAGAATTGCAAAAATTTATAGCGGGTATAATCACCAAGAAAGAACCGAAATTGCTCGCAATCAATTGTATGCCGGATCATACACATCTCTTGATTAGCATATTGCCTAATATTGTGTTGTCTGACCTGGTAAGGGATGTAAAAAATAATTCTTCCAGATTCATTAATCAAAAGGGATGGCTGGAGGGTAAATTTCGCTGGCAGAGGGGATTTGGGGCATTTTCATATGGTCATTCGCAAATTGACCGGGTTGTGAAATATATACTGAATCAGGAAGCGCATCATGCTCAAAAAAAATTCAAGCAAGAATATCTGGAGATGCTGGATAATTTCCAGGTGTCCTACGATAACAAATATTTGTTTGAATGGATAGAAGATTAACATGCCACTCCTACGGAGTTCGAAATTTGTGGATATGAACAATTTTCTATTAACATGTCACGCC
>CBDUVK010000462.1:0-2139 GCA_965370645.1 uncultured bacterium | reverse complement strand
ACGAGAGACAAGAAACGAGTACCCAGTAACTTATGCTTTTTCTTGGCGACTTAGCGCCCGTCAATTGCCGGATCATAATCTTCGCGTGAGATTTTGTGAATTAACCAAATTAAAATAAAAAGGCGGGAAATCATGCCACCTTTCCCGCTTTCAGACCAGTCCATTATTTATGATTTGATTATTTATTCATAGATTCCCAATTCATATCAGCCTTATTCTTGAGATTTTCCTCGTCTGAATTCCAAGGGATGATCGTGTTAAACGGAGTGCCTTCATAATAGTCGTTAAAAAACAGATATAGTTTGCCATTATGGAGTTTAAAAGTTTCCGGATCAATTTCACCACACTGTCCTTCGATCAGGTGAAATCTTTTGTTATGTGCTAACTTAATATATAACATAATATTATAATTGTTTTATACTTAAAAATAGTGGCCATATCACCCCATATTCCATTCTAATAGAACATGGGTCTGTAGAAATGTTTTTGCAGTATTGGGATTATTCTATGCCAAGCATCCTGATGATCTCTTCAGCAACTTCCATTGCTGCGGGAAAATCATAATTGGATAAAACGATGATCGTATGAGATGACTGAAAATCCATCCCCCAATACGCATTGATCCCCGGGGCACCACCTACTATACGATATACATTTTTAGGAGGTGAAAACGGATCACCTAGAGAACCATGAAATCGACTTATTAAATATTGGGTATAAGCGGAATTTAATAATTTATTATTTCTAAGAGCCTGATCGAATTTCAAAAGGTCTTCTCCTGTAGAGTAACCTCCACCTGCCGGTGTCCCTCTTGGAGACAACATATATGTATTATTCCATTCATAACTTTTACCTTCCGGATCATTGCGGTTCATATTGGTATAGCCCACAGCCAGATCTTTAACCGGCCCATCCCGATGGTAGGAGTCTGTATTGGTCATTCCTGACAGTTCGAAGATATTCTTTTTCAGAAAATCGAAATAATCCATACCGGAAACTGCTTCAATTATGGCGCCCGCTACTTCGTAACCGGTGTTACTATGCTGAAAATTGGCTCCGGGTTCAAAATCGAGTGGCATCTCTTTGATGAATTCCATATAATCCGATACGGTCCGAAGCCGATCCCTATGAGACAGATAATATTCGTTCCCCCAGTAATCACCCCAACCTGACTTCATATTCAGTAAATGTCTAATAGTTACTTTATCTGCAATTTCCCGGGGAAAAGTATTTAGATACTTACCAATCGGATCATCAATGGATAACTTTCCCTTCTCCATCAATTGAGTAATAGCAACGGTTGTAAAGATTTTGTTGATCGATCCAAGGTTAAACTTCGTACTCACCTTATTAGGAACATCAAATCTCTTTGAAGCATATCCATATGCCTTTTGAAAAAGGGGCTCTCCACCTTTTGCGATCAATACAACACCGGAGAACTCGCTTGCTTCAGCCTTTTTCAAGAGATATTGGTGGAGTTCCTCAGGATTAGAGAACAAAGCCGCTTTTTCTTTTCGGGGTTTACCTTCACCTTCCAATTCTTCCCCTGAATCCATATTGTCAGGACGAGTCCCCGGCCCTAAACCCATTGATACAATGCGATGAGGATCATTCGGTTCAACCTGCAAATTAAGGTTTAACCATGCATCTTTTGTTTCGGCTTTTAAAACTATGCTGATTTCATTTTGGGTAGATTTCGGTATATCAACTACTTTTACCGTGCCAAACATAGTTTCTGTTGTTTGAAAAATCGCTTTATGAGCTGCTAAGGGGAACGCGTCTCTGAAATCAGGAGCATATTGGTTCTTAATATAATCTTCAAGATCAAATGAATTTGAACCATTCAGAAGGTCAACCACTTCTTTTGCACGTTGACCGGCAGGAGTGTTCGGAAAATCCCGGGAAAAACAATGAGTTACCAAAAATAAGACGAAAATAAACAATGTTAATTTTTTCATACTAAAAGCTCCTCGTATTTTAAATCGTAGTGGAGTTTCAGCTTACGAAAAAAGAAGAACTAAGTTACTCATTGTTTGAACAACTAAGTCGCTAATTGCGAGAAAGGGAGGTAAGACAAATCCTAGAGGTTTTCCGGATTAAAATGTTTTCAGGTGAGAAAAAATATCCTACTTTTTTCAT
>CBDUVK010000461.1:0-2153 GCA_965370645.1 uncultured bacterium | reverse complement strand
CCAATTCTGCAGGATCAGCCGCTTCCCCTATGCCATTGATAAATATCATGGCTTCATTGTTTTCCATATAAGCACCAACCAGACTGGGCGTATTGACGGCTTTCCATTTCTCAGGAAAAGTGATAGTGAAATTCAGACCGGGATGTAAAAATTTTTGATCTTGAAAAATGCCCTGGGCCGGATTTTCATAATAATAGAGGCCGTCAATGCGCTGTAAAAAATCTCTCTTGTTCTTTGATATAGAAGATTTGGGAGTCCATTCAATCTTTTTTGCCTCGCGCTGGATATCATCAACCCGCTCGGGGGTCATGGGATGGCTGTCGAAGAAACTGAATTCACGTTTTCTTTCGGTAAGCATCTCCACATCTTTTTCCAATCGCTCCAGGCTGACTGCCAATAAAAGAGGATCGTAGCCTGATTTGGCGGAGAGACGCATACCCAATTTGTCCGCCTGACTTTCCTGTTTACGGCCGTAGCTGGCAAGGGATACCTGACCGATCATGCCAATAGGCGTATTAATTAAATTACCGAGATCTTCATTGACTACTGATCCCACAATGGCACCGGGAATGGTTAACAGGGCAGGTAGAATGGCTCGTTGTTGCTGACGGGCGGAATGCCGTTCGGTCACGTGACTGATTTCATGACCTATTATACCTGCCAGCTCACCTTCCTGGTTGGCTAGAATCAATAATCCACGCGAAATGTAGATGTAGCCACCGGGTACCGCAAAGGCATTGGGCTCCCACTGATCAGCAATTTGAAATTGGAAATCGAACTCGCGTTTTTCCAGGTTGCCCACCAATCGCTCACCAATTTCCCGGATGTACTCGGTGGTTGCCTCTGCTTCGTAAATGCCAATCTGCTGTTCCACCTGTTTGGCCACTTCCGCCCCGATCTCTTTATCAGATTCCGGGGAGGTCAGGATTTGTGCTGATAAAAGCGAGCTCATGGTAACGATTATTATGAACACGCTGAAAATTTGCAGCACTGACCGTTTAACTGACATATTAAAATTCATTTTTTCCTCCTTTATTTAAAATGCCTCTTCAATACCAAAATATATACCACTATTTCCATCCTGGCCAATACCGAGATCTAATCTCAAGTTTACCTTCTCTTTCTTGTTAAACAAATACCGCAAACCTAAACCATAACTATATTTAAGATCTTCAAATTTAACTTGCAGCAAGTCGTCTGCCACATCCCCGATACCGCCAAAAACAATAAATCCGAATCTCCACCAGAAATACTGACGATACTCCAATTGTGCCATCCCGTAAGCAAGGTCTCGGTATCGTCCCTCGAAATATCCCCTCATTCTATTTTGACCGCCCAGGGCCGGTAATTTATAAAAGGGAATCTCTCCTCTGGCAAAATTGAAATAGATATTACCCGCTATGACGTGGTCCGGTGTAATCGCGTTATAATGCCTTAAATCCATTTCAACAGTATAGAATACAAAATCATCGATCCGGGGGTATAGCATAAACTTGAAATACTGATAACTCCCTTTATTTGGAAAGAAAATATGATCCCTGGTATCCCAGACTAAATCTCCTCCAAAGCCATATATTTCACCGCCATTGCTGCCCAGCACGGAATCCTGTAACAAAAATGGATTGGTCTGCTTATCATCGATTTCTGTTTTATTATATTCAAAAATGATCCCGGATCTATCAGCAGCAGCCCATAATGGCGGAACCTGAAGGTCAAGCGAAATTGATATCTCATCAAGGGTATATTGCTCATTCCCGGTTTCAATGGTCTGATTACCGATCCCCCAAAATTTATCGACATAATGACCGAAGTGCATCGGAAACTCAAAATATATCTTGTTTTTATTAAAGTACAGTGCAGGATTAAGTGATATTTTATACTGTTTGTTGGAGGTGTAATATCCGCTGAAGGTTACTTTGGAGGGCAGGAGCTCTTTCTCCTTGCCGGTATAGAATATCATAATACCACCGGCACCGAATGCCCATTGTGTTTCGGGTGTGTAGTATGCAAAAGGATAGCCATCGAGAGATAATTTCCTTTCCTCTACGCTGTCCTGTTCCGCCGCCACCCCTGTTTCAGGAGTATTATCATCCTGGGCCATCAAACCGATGCAAATAAGAGATTGCATGATAAGCAAACAAATAAATCCAGCA
>CBDUVK010000460.1:0-2168 GCA_965370645.1 uncultured bacterium | reverse complement strand
ACCCCTCCGGCTAAAATCAGATTGAGTGGGCCAATAGAAGCATCAATTCCCAGGGTAAAATTAAAAACTGCATAATCCTCTGTTTTTTCCGAATTCGCATCATCTGTATACATACTGCTCACCCCCCAATAACCAATTTGAGAATACCCGGTTAACTGTTGATTGATTTTTTCCTCATATTTTAGAGAGAATGATAAATTATGACGGGGAACGCTTGGGACAATATTATTTGAAAAATCCCGCTGCTCCAGAACCAAATTCAATTGAGTATCATAGTAGAATCTGGAGGCAGTGTATTGATCATAGATAAAGTCTGAAAAGGTATAAGCAATATTCATTTTAAGAGAGTGAACAATGTTGATGCCGGCACCCAACTCAAGTCCATTGCGAATGGTACGCGCTGAATTCTGAAAGAAAAATTCACCATTAATTTCAAATGGTACAATTTCCTGTTCAATATCATATCGAAAAAGTGCTCCTTCAAACAGTATTTTAGGGAAGATCCGGGACTCGGGCCTGCTGGCCATACCTTTCACTCCCAGTTCAAAATTTTTCGATTTTTGCGGTTTTAGATCCGAATTCAATATTTCACCCGGTCTGGAACTAATAGGAAAAGGCGGATTATCAAGTTCATTTCCAGCCGGACTTCTAAAGCTCCATACATAGGAAGAATAAATGGATAGATAAGGCTTCAGCTTATAATTCAAGGCAATCTTGGGAGTAAAACCCTGGAATGTTTTTCGGGCATTCTGAACTGCCAGGAGTTGATTTTTCCAATCAAATACTACCCAATCGTAACGGCCGGTTAACATCAGATAGAGACGTTGCCGGTAAATATCCATTGAATTTTGTAAAAAGAATCCCCGGTTACCATTGGCTTTATTAATTAATTGTTCCAGTATATCACCCTTTTGACCATTAATATTATCATAATACTCAATGGGCCCGGTTTGATATTGCCAATCTCCTCCTACGGAAAATTCATTTTCCCGATTGACTAAATCATTTTTTCTCACATAGCGAAGACTAAGTCCCAGACCATTGCGATTTATGATTCGAAAAATCCGGGAAGTCCGTTCAAAATATTTCATAGTCCCAAAACCGGTGAGCTCAATTTCATTTCTTTTATCTTTATCCAGATAAGCAATAAAACGGATTCCCAAACGCCCTTTCTTTGAATTTCTGCGGAAATCGAAATCGATCTCCCGTTGGGCAGCCTGGCAGGGATTTTCATCAAATTCTGCACGGGTTAGAGAACCGGGTAATCTGATTTGACCATCTACATAATAGCCAAGAAGTTGCAAAGTGGTATTTGGGGTGGGTCTGGTTTCCAGAACCGTATTGATGATGTGCCAATTTTCATTGTTATGATCCCGGTAACCGTCATATCTATGGTTACTGTAGGTAAATAAAAAGGTGTAATTTTCAGAGCGATATCCGCTTTTAATTCCGTGCCGTCTTAATCCGAAAGAGCCTATTTCATTGAACTGGACAGCCAGCGGCCTGGGGAAATAGATATCATTGATAAAATTGACCACCCCGCCCGGTGAATTGGGATAAAGCGAGGATGCATTTCCTTTTACTACTTCAATTCTTCCGATCGCATTAAAATCTATCGCTTCAATGCGGGTTTGGCCATCAGGTTCAGATTCAGGAATTTCATCCAGCAGAATTCTGATCCCCCGTATTCCGGAATTTGAGCGACTTCCAAATCCCCGGATCGAAATGCGTACATCATGGTTACCATATCGTGATTGTAAAAACAATCCCGGAATGGTAGTCAATACATCATCAACCGCTATTCGTTTTTCATATTTAAATTCTGCATCAACCACCCGGGCAACCGGATATGGGATGTCAATAATTCTTTTTTCGTAGCGGGTTCCGGTAATCACAACCTCATCAAGTTCATAGATGAGAGTGTCAGAGAGAGTACTGTCAGCAGTTAAAAAAGCAGATTGAGTCAGAGTGGAGGAGGTAAACAACAACTGAATATAAAGAAGGAACAGACCAGATCTCTTGAGGATGGAATAAATACCCATACAACCATTTTCAGACAGAATTAATCTTATCCGGGTTTAATTAACTTATCTACCCATTTTATTAATAACAAAATGTAAGGAGGGTTGTCTTCACAGTCAAGCGTGAGGGAAAACAGTTGCAACTTG
>CBDUVK010000459.1:0-2169 GCA_965370645.1 uncultured bacterium | reverse complement strand
GTTTTAAATATCATCAGAGAGTATATGATATTTCGTGAAATTATTTAGATACCTCTACATAAACCTTTATAGCATCCTTGGCGGTGGTCAATAAATCCATCATCTGCCGGAAATTTTCTAATCCTTGCACAGGATGGGTAAGGAGTTTTTTTAACCAACCGGGAAATTGCGCTGTTGCCTGGGAAAGGTCCTTGGCCCCGCTTTCAAAATAATCTCGATTGGCATTCACAGTTCCAAACATCACTTTGTTACCGAGTACAAAATCCAGATTTATTTTATCAGCCGGAATTTCCAGCCTGCCACTGCCGCCAGTTATGCTGGTAAGTATAAGCACTCCATTTTTAGCGAGCTGTTCTGCCGCTTCAAAAACCACACCGGCATTACCCGTTGCTTCAAATATAATATCCCATGGTCCATGTTTCTTTACCGCTTCACGCAGGGGAGTTTTCCTGGTACTTATATATGTTGCACCAATTTCTTCAATAAGTTTTGAATTCTGATAGGGAGGCAATTTTCTGCCAAAAACGGTTACTTCCAACCCTCTTAATCGTAATGCCAGGGAAGCCAATAATCCAAGTGTTCCGGCACCCATTACAGCCGCGCGCCGGGGACGCCATATTTTCATGCGCCGTTGAATCTCAAAGGCCTGAACAATACCCTTTTGCACAATACTCATGGGCTCCATTAACACCCCGCTATCATAGCAGGCATCGGGCACTTTCACTATATATTCCGGTTCCTCCACAAAATATTCTGCCAGGAAACCGTGTCGCAAGTTTATCCCTCTTTCATAGTATACATCATCCGTGGTCATATCATAGGTCCCGATTCGATCATAAAAAGAATGACCCGGACGCCTTACCGTGGCTGATACATATTCTCCCGTTTTAAATTCAGTCACTTCAGGACCGACTGACTCTACCACCCCAAAAGACTCGTGTCCAATAATTAAAAAATCATCGCCTGGTGGTGCCGCTCCATATTCGGCGGCATTTATTTCTTTATCGGTCCCATCCACTCCCACCCGAATCACTCGCACCAAAACACCGTGTCCCCCGGGTATGTCGCTTAATTTCGGTTTTGGTACCTCTCGTAGATGAACTGAATCTTGTTTACCAGGAATGACAGCAACAGCTTTCATGAACGTTTCTCCCGAGTTTGATTTTTCTTTATTTTTAGCTTTTTAATTTTCTCTTTAGAAGGAGTGCTGTCCAAACGCCGTGGTTGCAGCAGCTTTGCAATTAAACCGGTCCAGCCGGTTTGATGAGAAGCACCAACACCGCGACCTGAATCTCCATGAAAATATTCATAAAACAACAGGTAATTTCTGAAATGTGGATCGGTTTGAAATTTGCTATTATTCGCGAAAATCGCCCTATTCCCTTTCTCATCCCGCAGGAACAGGCGACAGAGCCGCTGTGATAATTCATTTGCTACTTCCAGGATAGTCAAATATTTCCCTGAACCCGTTGGATGTTCAATTTTAAAATCATCGCCATAATAATGATGGAATTTCTGTAACGATTCTATAATCAGATAATTTACCGGAAACCAAATAGGTCCGCGCCAGTTTGAATTTCCTCCAAAAAGTCCGCTATCTGATTCTCCCGGTTGATACTGAACCGAATAGGTCTCGCCATTAACATTGAACCGGTAAGGATGATCCTGGTGGTGTTTCGAGAGTGCCCGGATTCCATATTCAGATAAAAATTCGCTTTCATCAAGCATCCGATGAAGGAGTCTTTTCATGCGATGACCTCGCAACAGCGAGAGAAGACGCCGCTCACCCAGTCCCGGTTCATACCAACGAGATACCAGATTTGCCAATTCAGGATGATTAGTGAGCATCCATTCCAGGCGGGCCTTAAATTCCGGTACCTTTTCCAGCATGTCCGGTTCCAGGGTTTCAACGGCAAATAAAGGAATTAAACCAACCATGGAGCGGATTTTCAACGGGATAATCTCATTATTAGGAAGATGAAGGACATCATAATAGAATTTATCATCATCATCCCATAAACAGAGACCTTGGCCACCACAATCCATCATAGCTTTTGAGATGTAGAGAAAATGTTCAAAAAACTTAGCGGCAATATCCTGATAAACCGGGCGAACCAGGGCCAGTTCCAGTGCAATACGCATCAGGTTTAAGCAATACATCGCCATCCA
>CBDUVK010000458.1:0-2176 GCA_965370645.1 uncultured bacterium | reverse complement strand
AATAGCTGTTACTTCTGTTTCATCAAGGCTTCCTGTCGCTTCTTTCCTGTAACGGGAAATAAATGGAATTGTCGCTCCCTCCTCCAAAAGCTTAACAGTATTTGAGACTTGAGATTTATTTATAGAAAGTGTGCTGCTTATATGTTTAACTAAAATTTCTGTCATTGTTTTCTAAAATATTGATTAATGAGTCATTCCGGAATTCCAATTTATTAGAATATCCGGAATCTGAATTAGATTCCCGCCTGCCTACCGGTAGGCAGGTTTTTCCCGATAAGGCGGTTAATTTCTTAACCAGATTATTCTCTAATATTTGTTCCGGCCGGGTATTCATTTATCCTTCAAGAAATATTTCTTGATATCTATTTTCAATATTCCTGACTTCTTCATTCTTTAATGCGACGAATTCCTTCGTCTTCACCCTTTTAGACAATTGACCGTCATTCTGTTCCAGGAACCGGATAAGCAGGGCGACGGTTTTATCAGGCATTTCAAAATTATCATCAAGGTATCTTTTCATCTCGTCATATTTGTGGAGATAATCCACCTCTTTGGGAATAATGTTTCTAATGGTATCTTCCACGCAATCGTACAGGAATTCGGCTTGTTTGGTCGCATCATAATAGCGGTAGTAATCTGTGGTTTCATTCAGGACCTCAACGTTGTGATCCGGGGTTGGGTTCCATTCGATAAAATCGAGTAACGGATGTGAATAGGATTCCAATACCTTTCGGTAATCATCGATTCGATCAAGGATGGATGCGGAAACCGGAAAAATCATCCCCTGCTGTGAAAAATTCTTTTCTGCCAGGATATGATGGATCAGGTAACGGTGTATCCGTCCGTTTCCATCTTCAAACGGGTGGATGAATACGAACCCGAAGGATATCATGGCGGCGGCAAGCACGGCATCGAAATCGGAATTTTTCAGTATCACGTTCATGGCGATCAACCCTTTTGTCAATCTTTCCACATCCTGCCACCGGGCTGAGATATGTTCAGGCAGTGGTTCGCCGGTGTTCCGGTCATGTTCGCCGACAAAACCACCAACCTGGCGAAATCCCATATTTGTAAAACGGGTATTTTCAATAACGATTTGCTGCAGGCGCAAAAATTCGTCTTTACTCAATAGATTGGTGCCTGCCTGACCGATGGCTTTGCCCCACCTTGCAGCGCGATTGCTGCGCGGGCTCTCACCTTCGATGGCAAAGGATGCTTGCGAATCCTTGAGCAATAGAAAAGCCGATGCCCTCTGCAATATATCTTTATGGATAGTTTTCAGGTAAGCACTTTCTTTATCCGACAGGTTGGCGAGAAGGTGCGTTCTCAGTTTAGAGGTTTTGTAGATGAGTGGACAGAAATCTTGCGTACCGGGTAAATTATTAATAATACGGTGACGGGATGATCGCTTACCTTGCACAGCATATTGCTGTTTTTCATCTATAAGTGTAATGAAATTCCCTCTGTCTAAATCAGGAATTTTCAGTTCTTTTATCATTAACCACTCGCATAGAAACCAAATTCTTCGGCTGTATTGTCCAAGAGGTTCTATCTGCACCAACTCGATAATTTCATCATCTGCAAGTATTTCAAAAAGTTTTTTTAATACAAGTAGGTTTATTCCTTCATATTTAAATGCAAATACCAGCTGCTTGTAAAGTGTATCTTCCGGTTTGTGCCGCGAGGTAAAGACCTGCCATTCCTGGTTGCTGTATTGCCTTTTCTTCTCACTAATTAAAGACAATTTATTGGGTAAGGGAACGGGTAGACTATAAGCTTCTATAATTGCTCCATAGCCCACGAGTACACCTTTCTCCGGAGCAGTTCGTCCGTGAAAAGTAGTTATTTTACGTGAAATATATTTATTTTTCATATACCTTCGTGAAAAATGATTATTTCAAATATAGTGAATAATATTTACAATTGGTGAAAAATAATTATTTTCTTGTACGTTTGGATAAAAATGATTAAATAAAATAAATTGCCTTTATGCAAACATCTGCTGTAAAATGAATTTATGTGTCATTCCGGAATACCGATTTATTGGAATATCCGGAATCTGAATTAGTTGTCCGCCTTCCTTACGGTTGGCAGGCTTTCGTGAATTGGTATCAATTTAATTATTATTTACTAAATGCAAATTAAGAAAAAGTATCCCGACTGAGCCGGGATTAAA
>CBDUVK010000457.1:0-2176 GCA_965370645.1 uncultured bacterium | reverse complement strand
CCGGAGGAGGGACTCGAACCCTCACACGGTATCACCCATACCGGATTTTGAGTCCGGCGCGTCTGCCAATTCCGCCACTCCGGCCAGGAGGGCAATTAACAATTGATAATTTAAAATTTATAATTGTTCAATGATCATTGGTCATTGAACACCGCAAAATATAATATGGATGCTGCACCCAGTCAAGATTACATTTTGATAAACTGTTTTAAGCACTGGTCGCTTTGATGACCTCGGTTTTTTCTTCGCAAACGATATGGAGACGTTCTAGTTCATTAAGAACCGGTTCATAAATCTCCGGGTCAACCGGAATGTGTACCCCGGTTTCTTTTATTTTTCCCTCCAAAATCAACTTTGTAGCAATTGCCGCGGGCAGCGAGACCGTCCTGGACATGGCCGAATCCCCATGGGGGATACCGTAATCAACCAGAGTCGAAGTAATACGCTCCTGATGATCGGGATATTCAGCCAGAAAATCATGATATAATACGATCATATCCCTTTCACCCTCTGCATAGGGCATTTTTGTTGCCATACGCTCTGCCAGAAAATCCAGCGCTGTAGTCGTTTCATTGGGATACTGGTGATCACTGAATAAATCAAGCCAGGCTAACTTTTTAATAATCTCATCGTCTGCAGGTATTCCTAATTTCTTAAGAATATAATCCTTTGGATCCTGATCTTGTGGTAAACCAATAATCTCCTGCATAATACGTCTATATGATGCTCCCTTAATACCCGAGATTTCTTTTTCGGTTAGCAAATTTAAGTGACTCACCACCTGCAAGGTTCGGGACCAGCCAGGATTTCGCAATGTACCGCGGAACATGGTCTCAGCCTTCCCAATTCCATACAGCTCTTGGTACGGCATAGAATCACGATTTGGATAAGTTTCGAATTCCATGTCAGCAATGGTAACTGGCCAATTGTGTTCGAATAAATCTGCACCTGGAATCGATACTGTTTCACCTTTTTTCAGATAGAGGGCATCATTTCTGCCGGCCATCAAAACAGCCCTGGGGCTCCAGGAAAATTTATATCCCCAGGGATTATTATTGGCCTCCGGCGCAGGTAATCCACCACAATAAGAGCGAAAAGACCGCACATATCCACCTTTTTTACTTACAGCATGAATGATGCGCATGGCAGACATATGATCAATTCCGGGATCCAACCCTATCTCATTTAATAACAGCACCCCTACTTCACGCGCTTCCTTATCAAGATCCTGCATTAGCTTGCTTACATAAGATGTTGTAACCATCGATATTCTGTATTTTATGCAATATTTCGCAGTCTTCACGTGATACGCATAAGGTAACAGACTGATAACCACATCTGCCTCTCTAATCAGGTTTTCCAGCAATGTGTCATTGTCAATCAATAAAGGCACAGCCCGCGTATTCTCTCTCCCTTGAAGAATCTTATGTGCTTTTTCCACGGTACGACTTGCCATGGTAACAGAAACTTTTTTACTTTCTACCAGATAATCCACAATCGGTTTGGCAACCATGCCGGCGCCCAATATAAGTGCGTTTTTCATTTTAATCTCCGAATAGTTCAATTTTGATGAAATTAATAATAAAGCGAGTACTTTTTAGGGGAAACGGGGATTTGGCGATAAATAAAAATTCAAGAGGATGAACACAACCGGGTCCTTTATTTTCACCACCAGTATTCGATAATGAATTTATGCACAAAAGAATAAACAAATCAAATAAATTATTTTATTTCATAGCATAATTAACAAGATAAAAATCACATAATCAGAAAATCATGTATATCATCGATTTATTCTTGCCAGTTCTTTAGACACTTTAGCGAATAAATTCTTTGATATATTGGTAATCCGGTGCCAGTCGTCCCTGATGAGCTATGATCGCACCTCTAAACTCATCTGAGATATTCAGACTATCAAAGGATTGATTGAAATCAGTTCTGGCAAGCCCGGCAATATATGGAAACAGGGCATCTCCAAACATATCAGAAGCCGCGCGCGGAAGTTCGGAGGGTAATTTATCTACCGCCATCATCACAATACCCCGTCCCTTATGTCCCTCTTTGATTTTTTCATTCACCGGATCATAGACATATATAGGATTCAGGGAGTTGGTTGCTTTTACTGTGGATTCTACAGAACCATCAACATCACAGGTTATGTCTCCGATTACCCGCA
>CBDUVK010000456.1:0-2182 GCA_965370645.1 uncultured bacterium | reverse complement strand
ATCTATATTTCTGAATGTAAAGGGTATCCGTATGGATATCAACCGACTTGATGTCCATGGAATTTGTGACATTCAACTAATGGTTCAGGTAAAATACCAAACATCGCAGGAGGAAACATGAAAACTTACCTTATCACTGTTATTTTATTTCTATTTTGTATCCAATATGGATTTGCAGATTCTGCTGAGAGTGAACCAATTGAGGTTAAAGGTTTCTATCTGGGAATGGAGAAAAGCGATGTTCAAAAGGTCTATGAGCAACTAGAGAATGACAAAGTGGCTACCTACATCTCCATTGAACAGGAAAAATATCGCGATCTGATCAAATTGGATAATGAATTCAGTAATATGGGCAATAAAATTGAGATTGAGTACGATGACGGGGGTAAAGCGAGGAATATTACATTTCAGTACAAAACGGTGGATATTTTATTTGAGGCGAGCGATATAGAAGCTGAAGCACTGGTAAAGCTCATTGAAAAGAAGTACCACCTTCCTGAGCTGATATTTGAAGATCAGGGTTTCGTAAAAATCTGGACTTTTATCAATGAAAAATTAAAATATAAGATATCAGTCGATGATTACAAGAACTTGAGGCTTCAGAGAATTGAATGACACGAGTATAAATTTGGTTGGCCGGGAAAAATTACGATATCAATTGATAACACCTAAAAATATTTTCATTATTGTTTTCCTTGTATTCAATTTCTGTAGGCCCGAAAGTAAGACCTTGGATTCAGTACAGGTAGGAATGACAAAGGCTGAAATCCGGCAAGTTTTAGGTAAACCGGAAATAGTGGATACCATTGAAAAAAATACTGAAATCATATGGGGGGCCGAAGAGGCCTTCTGGGCAGAATTGCCGCTGGGAGCCGCACTGGAGATATGGATATATGAGAGGGAGGAAAATGAGGTACGACTTTATTTCATCGATGAGAGCGATACGCTATCTTATAAAATTATCGCGCTAAAAGATGCGGTTTACGAATCAGTCGATTAAACTATTCCAGCCCATTTATGGGTAGTTTGAAATTTTGACCTGATATCTTTATTTATCTAAACAATGCTGAACAGGATCCCTATTATATCGATCATTTACAGGATTTAAATAAATGAAATGGATTGAAAGAAAATTCAAATTCGATTTTCCGGCAAATATCTACCCGGAATTGATAAAAAAATTACATTCAACTCCATCCAGGTTGGAAGTCTTAATATCTGAAGTGCCCCCTGAAATTCTTACCATAAAACATTCTAATAAATGGTCCATACAGGAAAATGTTGGACATCTCTTAACAGTTGAAAGTTTATTTGCAGGTAGATTAGATGATTTTATTGCCGGGGAAGCAGAATTACGACCGGCCCAAGTCAATGGCAGCCGAACCGATCGGGCTGATTATAATAGCTGGGCAATAGAAAAAATATTGGGCGATTTCAGAGAAAATCGAATGGTTTATGTCGAAGGATTGAAGGGTTTCGGAGCCGATTTTTATGAGAAAAAAGCCTGGCATCCCAGATTAGCTCAGCCAATGCGGGTGTGCGATATGCTTTATTTTCAAGCGGAACACGATGATTATCATCTAAACAAAATAACGGATCTTAAGGTTATACTCAGCGCAGCCGATTAAAATATCGTAAAAATCCGTATTATTCAACAGGTTTATAATAGTTAAAAAATGTTTCTCCAAACATTCTCTCTGAGGAGACATTCCTATGAAGATTTTATTCATCACTTTCCTTTTTCTTTTCAGTTCATACCTAAGTTCAATTCCCCAGATAGTTCTTGATTTTCCTCCTGAAGAGTTTCAGCAAAGAAGACAAAAAGCGATGGAAATTTTATCCGATGGTCTTATTCTGATTCAGTCCAAAACCGAGCCGAAATCATATGAACAGCATGCCTTCCTTCAGGAACCTGATTTTTATTATTTTACGGGACTAAATTCGGTGCTGAGTGCCATTTTGGTTTTGGATGGACCGAATCATAAATCCAGCTTATTTGTGCCTCCGGATCTCGATATCAGAACTCTCTATAAACCCTATGCCCTGCTTGAAATATCGAAAAAAACAGAACAGGCCCTTTTGATTGACAATGTCATGGATTGGAGTGAATTAACTATGTTCCTGGATCGTCGCTTGAAGAAAATACCGGATCTGAAGCTCTACACAACTCATAAAGCTCGTG